>NZ_JALKFY010000853.1:0-71454 GCF_023242985.1 Frankia sp. Mgl5
GCGCAACCCCCGGCTGGTGTACGCGCGGATGACCGGCTTCGGGCAGGAGGGCCCCTACGCCCGCAGCCCCGGGCACGCTGGGGCCGTCCGCCACGCTGCCGGTGGGGCCGTCGGTGGGATCGTCCGCGACGGCCGAGCCGCCGCCGGTGACGGCCGCCGCCGCCTGCATCTACTGATGGGACCTACCGGGTCGCTGTAGGGCGGGCTCGGTGCCGGCAGCCGCCAGCGGGTGAGCACTCCCATTCGACCCGGCCGCACCTTCCGGCGACAACTGGACGTTTCACTCCCGCCAGGCCCTTTTTCTGGCACTGGTACCGCTCGGCTCCGAGCCAGACCGGCCACCGTCCGCAACCTCTTTTTTCATCCCCACAGTTGACATTTCCAACCGCAATTTATGCCCGCTTTGCACCGGCACATACGACGTATGGTCTACCGGCGCCGGGCGCCGTGAGACCCGGTGTTCGGAACAGTGAAGGGACAACGGGATGAAGCTCAGCCGTACGTGCCGCGTCCGCTCCAGTCGCAGCGGTGAGGTCTCGCCATGAGCGTGCGCCCCTCGTCCGGGGACGGTTTCGGGGCCGGGGGCGAAGCGGGCGGTGAGGCCGGCGGCGGCCGGGCGGGCGGGCCGTCCCGGCGACGGCTGCTGGGGTGGTCGATCGCGGGAGCAGCCGGCCTCACGGCACTCGGCGCGGTCGACCCGGCCCTGGCCGCCCCCGCGGCGGGCAGGCGGTCGGGCGCGGTGAGCCGGGTCCGCGGCGCGCGGCCCGCGGCGCCGGCGAACGCGATCGCGCTGACCATCGACGACGGACCGCACCCGGTCTGGACGCCGCGGATCCTGGAGGTGCTGCGTGGCAACGGTGTCCGCGCGACCTTCTTCGTCATCGGGGTCCAGGCGAAGGCCCACCCGGAGCTGGTCCGGCGCATCCTCGCCGAGGGGCACACCGTCGGCAACCACTCGCTCGACCATCCGACGCCGTTCGGCGCCGGCTCCGCCGCGACCGTCGCCCGGGAGATCTCCGCGGCCCAGGCGATCATCACCGCGGCCGGTGGGGTCGCTCCCCGGTACTTCCGGTCGCCCGGCGGGGACTGGTCGCCGACCGTCCTCGCCGCCGCGGCCGCGCAGCACCTGACACCGGTCGGCTGGAGCGTCGACCCGCGCGACTGGACCCGGCCCGGGGTGGCCTCGATCGTGCGGACGCTGACCGGCGCCCGGGCGGGCGACATCCTGCTGTGTCACGACGGCGGCGGCGATCGATCGCAGACCGTCGAGGCGCTTCGCCAGGTCCTGCCGGCGCTGCGGGCCAGGGGTCGGGGCCTTGCCTTCACCTCCCTGTGAGACCGGTTCCCGGCCGGTCCGTCGCCGGGGCCGAGGCGGGCTTCGCGCTGGGCGGGTGGGCCGCTACGGTCGGGACATGCCCGACTCACCCGATCCCGGCCCGGCTCCCGCGACCGGCGACGACGCCGCGCCGGTCCGTCCGAGCCAGGCCGGCGGTCCGGCAGAGGCCGGCCCCGCCGGCAGCACCGGCCCCGTCGGCAGCACCGGCCCCGCTTCCGTTCCCGGGCCCGCTTTCGGCGTGGGCGAGGCGAAGAGCGCCGGCCCGCGCCACGGCCCGTCCGCGCCGATCACCGACGCCGACCGGCAGGCGACCGCCGACCAGCTGCGCGCGGCCTGCGGCGACGGGCGGCTGACCCTGGACGAGTTCAGCGAGCGGGTCGGGAGCGCCTGGGCCGCCCAGACCGCGGAGGAGCTGGCGCGGGCCGGGGCCGGCATCGTCCCGCCGCGGGTCGGCATCCAGCGCTCGTCGTCGACGATCGTCAACATTCTCGGCGACGGACGGCGGCTCGGCCGTTGGCGGATGCCCCGGCGGACGGTGATAGTCAACCTGCTCGGCGACTGGACGCTGGATCTGCGCGGTGCGCTGATGGACGAGGATGCCGTGACCGACGGCGTGCTCGACATTCTCTATATCTCGCTGATCGGCGATCTCACCATCAGCGTCCCGGACGGGATGGAGGTAGACATGAGCGGCCTGGTCGTGCTCGGCGACCGGCACCTGGAGCTGGCCATGGTCTCGGAACGCCCGGGAACCCCCCGGCTGCGGTTGCGGCTGGCCGGCCTGATCGGCGACGTCCGGGTGAGCAGCGGGTCGCTGACCGGGCGGTGACCCGCGATCCCGACAGACGCGATCCCGAGAGACACGATCCCGACATAGCAGGCACGACGGCGCCACGCCGCTCGTACGGCACTATTTCCGCCGGGGCGAGGGTGGGCGTTGGTATTCTCGATCATGCGCATCGGAGCTGCCCCGGCGGAGTCGGAATGCGGGACCGCCACGGCGACTTCCTAGTGCCAGGGTGTCACCGCGGACCGCCGCGGACCAGATCGGTGAGGGAGGGCACGACCGATGCTTGACCCCAGAGAGCTCTACGAGATCAGGAGCGACCTGGACGATCTCGGCCGCCCGGTACTGATCGAGGCGATGACCGGGGTCGTCGACGCGGGTGGCGCTGTCGGGCTCGCCAGCGAGCACCTGACGACGGCGCTGCAGCACGAGCGGATCGTCACCTTCGACGTCGACCAGCTCATGGACTACCGCTCCCGGCGCCCGCCCATGGTCTTCTACGAGGACCACTGGGAAAGCTACGACGATCCCGTCCTGGCCATCGAGCTGCTCCACGACGAGGCCGGCACGCCCTTCCTGCTGCTCTGCGGCCCCGAGCCGGACCTGCACTGGAAGCGCTTCACCAAGGCCGTCCAGGCGGTCATGGCGGAGCTGGGCGTCCGCATGTCGGTCGGGCTGAACGCGATCCCCATGGCCGTGCCGCACACCCGTCCGTGCGGGGTCACCGCGCACGCGACACGCAAGGAACTGCTCGTCGGGTACGAGCCGTGGGTCCGGCGGCTGTCGGTACCCGGCAGCGCCGGGCACCTGCTCGAGTACGAGATCGGCCGGTCCGGGGCGGATGCGATGGGCTTCGCCGCGCACGTCCCGCACTACCTCGCGCAGGCCACCTATCCGGCCGCGACCGAGGCGCTGCTCAGCTCGGTCTCGAAGTCCACGGGGCTGCTCCTGCCGCTGGACGGGCTGCGTTCCGCCGCGTTGGAGGTGCGGGGCGAGGTCGACAGCCAGATCGCGCGCGGGGGCGAGGCCGCCGACGTGGTCAAAGCGATCGAGGAGCAGTACGACGCGTTCCACCGCGGCCGCGAGGGCGAACACCTGCCGGTGGTCGACGACTCCGAACCGCTGCCGACCGGCGAGGAGCTCGGCGCGGCGCTGGAGCGCTTCCTCGCCGAACAGAGCGAACCGGGCGGGCCGCAGCCGACCTGAGCCGGCGGCCCGGCGGCCCGGTCCGGTCCGGGAGGTCCGGCGGCCGGGCCGGGCCAGTCCGACCGGGCCCGGCCGCGCCGCCAGAACGTCACCGGCGGTCGGCGGCCTGGCCCGGGCTGGCGACACCACCCCGGCGCCTGGCCAGCTCGTCCACCACCAGCAGGTCATGGCGGAACCGGCCGGTCCGGTAGGCCGCCCGGCCGACCCGCTGCGCGATCACGGGCGCCGTGACGAGCTGCAGCAGCGCCACGAGCAGCAGGCCGGCCGCGTGGCGGGGAGCGAGCTGGACGGCGCTGCCAAGCAGGATCGACACCAGGCCGACCGTCTGGGGCTTGGTGGCCGCCTGCAGCCGGGAGGGAACGTCCGGGAACCGCAGCAGGCCCCAGGCGCCGAGCAGGCAGAACAGCGCGCCGGTCAGCAGCAGCACCGCGGAGATCACCTGGCGGGCCATCAGCGGGTTGTCCCACGCCGCTCGACCAGTCGGGCCGCGGTCAGCGACCCGAGGAAGCCGAGCAGCGCGACGACCGCGACGAGCGCGATGTTCCAGCCCTCGTTGCGCATCCCGATCTCGACCGTGACACCCGCGACGATGAGGATCACCAGAACGTCGAGGGCGACGATGCGGTCCAGGTTGGTGGGCCCGGCCAGCGCCCTGACCAGGGTGAGCAGCCCGGCCACGGCGAGCAGGACGAACGTGATCGTGTAGACGGTGGTCATCACCGTGCCTCCCGGTCGGGTACCTCGGCGTCATCTGTGCCGGCGTGCGCGCCGCGACGGCGACGGCCGGGCGCGGGGACGTCCGCTGCGGAGCCGAAGGCGGCCAGCACCCGGCGCTGCAGGCCGAGCACGGCCGCGCGGGTACGGTCGGCCGCCTGCTCGTCGCCGGCGGCGAGCGCGTAGACGTACAGCTCACCGGCCTCGTGGTCGATCTCCAGCACGAACGCGCCGGGCGCGAGCGAGACGGCGTTCGCGGTCAGCGTCGACACCACCTCCGACGTCGCGCCCAGGGGCACGGCGACGATCGCCGAGCGCGTCCGCGGGCCGTACCGGATCATCTGCCAGGCCACCGCCACCGCGGACGGGACGAGGTCGGCGACGAGGTGGCCGAGCAGGGCGAGCGCCGGCAGCGGCCGGAACCGTGCCCCCGGGGCGACCGGGCGGAGCGGGAAGGCGGCGAGCACCACGGCCGCCACGAGCAGCCCGCTGAGCGCGGCCAGCGGGGTGAGCCGGCCCCACAACAGCATCCACACCGCCCACAGCCACAGCAACCGGCCGGGCCGACGGAACACGCGGGCGGCCGGCTCGGGCCCGGCGCTCCGGCGGCTCATCGGCCGGCCCCTGCCGGAACGGCCCGCGGGAGCCCCGCCGGGACGGCGCCCGGAAGCACGGACTCCACGTAACCCGACGGCTCGAGCAGGTCGTCCGCGGCCCGCTGGCTCAGCGCGGCCAGCGGGCCGGCGAACACCGCGGCGGCCAGCCCGACGGCGACGATCCCACCGGTCGCCAGGATCATCGGGCGGTTCACCCGCTCCGTCCCGACCACCAGGTCGTCCGCGGGCTCCGGGTCGGGCACGCTCGCCCGGCGCGACCCCCAGAAGGCCAGCGTCCACACCCGGGCCATCGCGTAGAGCGTCAGCAGGCTGGTGACCAGGCCGGCGGCGACCGCGGCGTAAACCGGCCAGGTGCCGACCCCGGACCCGGCCTCGAGCAGGGTCAGCTTCGCGACGAAGCCGGAGAACGGGGGGATGCCCGCGAGGCTGAGCGCCGGCAGCGCGAAGAGCACCGCCGTCGCCGGCACGGCGGCCGCCAGCCCGCCCATGCGCCGCGGCACCGACGTCCCGGCGTACCGGGTGATCAGTCCGCTGGCCAGGAACAGCGCGGCCTGCGCCACGATGTGGTGCACCATATAGATGATCACACCGGTGAGGCCGATCACGGTGAACAGTGACAGGCCGAACAGCATGTAGCCGATGTGGCTCACCAGCAGGTACGACAGCATCCGGTTCAGGTTGTCCTGGGCGAGCGCGCCGAGGGCTCCGACGAGCAGCGTGACCACCGCGGCGACCAGCAGCAGCACCCACACCCCGTCATGCGCGAACACCAGGGTGTGCGTCCGCAGCAGCGCGTACACGCCGACCTTGGTCAGCAGGGCGGCGAGGACGGCCGTGACCGGCGCCGGTGCCGTCGGGTAGCTGTCCGGCAGCCAGAAGTGCAGCGGGACGGCCGCCGCCTTGATACCGAAGACGACCAGGGCCAGCAGGCCGAGCGCCGCGGCCAGGCCCTCCGGCAGCTCGCCGACCCGCCCCGACAGGTCGGCGAGGTTCATCGTCCCGGTCGCCGCGTAGACCAGCGCCAGCATCGTGAGGAACAGCAGGGACGACGTCATGCTGACGATCACGTAGGTCATGCCGGCGCGGATGCGCCCCGCGGTGGTGTCGAGCGTGATCAGCACGTAGGACGAGACCAGCATGACCTCGAACGCGACGAACAGGTTGAACAGGTCGCCGGTGAGGTACGCGAGCGCCACACCGGCGACCAGGACCAGGTACACCGACTGGAAGATCGAGCTGTTGCCGCGCCGGGTGTCCTCCGTGACGCCCTGGCCGATCGCGTAGGCGAGCACCGCGAAGGTGACGACGGCCGAGGTGAGCAGCAACAGGCCGGAGAGCCGGTCCGCGACCAGCGTGATGCCGATCGGCGCCGGCCATCCGCCCAGGTTCGCGACCAGCGGACCGTCGGTGTCGGCGACCACGACGATCGCCACCGCGTCGGCGACGACGCCCGCGACCACCAGGAGCGCGAGGATCCGCTGCGCCCGCACCCGGCCGCGCAGGACGAGCACGGCGCCGGCGGCGAGCAGGGGCACCACGACCGGGAGAACCGCCAGGACGCTCACGGGCGCCGTCCGTAGGCGTCGCACCGCTCGAGCAGGCCGGGCACGGCGAGCTCACCCGGTTCGCGCGGCGGCTCCCGGTCCTCCCGGTCGGACTGTTCGGCCCCGTCGGCCGGTCCCCCGCCGGGCTCCAGGCGGCTGATGCGGGCGTCCTCGAGGTCGTCGCGGACCTCGTCGTCCCCCAGCAGGGTCCACGCCCGGTACGCGAGCGCGAGCAGGAAGGTCGTCAGCGCGAAGGTGATGACGATCGAGGTCAGCGCCATGCCCTGCGGGAGCGGGTCCGACATGTCCTCGGGCCGGGCCGAGCCGACCATGGGCGGCTGGCCGCTCTCCCCGCCGACGAGCAGCAGGAGCAGGTTCGTGCCGTGCCCGAGCAGGACGAGCCCGATGAGCACGCGCATGAGCGAGCGTTGCAGGAGCAGGTAGGTCCCGGCCGTGTAGAGGCCGCCGACCACCAGGGCCGAGGTCAGGTTCACCGGGCTCATGCGATCTCGTCCACGCGCTCGCGGCCCGCCTCGATCTCGGCGTCGGCCTCCTTGTCGACGGCGGTGCCGAGCGTGCGCAGCAGCTCGAGCACCACGCCGATGATCAGCAGGTAGACCCCGACGTCGAAGAACAGGCTCGTCACCAGCTCGACGTGACCCAGGATCGGCAGATCTCCCTTGAACACGTAGCTCTCCAGGACGGGATCGCCGAGCAGCGCGGGCGCGAGCCCCGCGGTCGCCGCGACCACCAGCCCCGTGCCGATCACCGCGATCGGCACCACCGGAACGGCCGCGCCCACCCGGCGGCGCCGTCCGGCGATGTAGCGCAGGACGAACGCCAGGCCGGCGACGAGCCCGCCGGAGAAGCCGCCCCCCGTCCTGGTGTGGCCGGCGAAGAGCAGGTACAGCGAGAACACGAGCACCACCGGGAACACCGCCCGGGTCGTGACCTCCAGCAGGACCGACCGTGCCCGCACCGGCTCCTCGGCCCGCCGGTCCGCCGGGCCGAGCAGCTGGTCGATCGTGCGCCCCTGCGGGGTGCGGGCGAGCAGCAGCGAGGCCACGCCGAGCGCGGCCACCGCGAGCACCGCGATCTCGCCGAGGGTGTCGAACGCCCGGAAGTCGACCAGGATGGCGTTCACCACGTTCGTCGCCCCGGTCTCGCCGGGCGAGCGTGCGATGAACTCCTGGCTCGGCTGCGCCATCCCGGCGCGCGAGCCGCTGGTCACGATCGCGAACCCGGCCACGAAAACCCCGACGGCGACGGCGACGGCGATCCGCGGCAGCCGCAGCGGCGACGAACGGTCGGCCGTCGAGAACCGGACCGGCATCCGCCGCAGCACGAAGACGAAAACGATCAGCGACAGGGTCTCGACGAGGAACTGGGCCAGCGCGAGGTCGGGCGCGCCGTCGACGACGAACAGCGCGCCGATCCCGTATCCGACCGCGCCGAGCAGCAGCGTCGCGGTGAGCCTGCTGCGGGCGCGGACGACCGCCAGTGAGGCGAGCAGGATGCCCACCGCGAGCGGGAGCTGGATGCGGTAGTCCCACCAGGGCAGGTCGTCGGGCCAGGAGGCTCCGGTGACCAGCGCGGTGCCCGGCACCGCGAGCGCCGTGAGCAGGATGACGCCGAGGTACGCCGGCAGCGAGCCGGTCTGCAGCCGGCCGGTGACCGCGACCGCCGACCAGTCCAGCGCCCGCACGGCGCGCTCGTAGCCGCGCTGCGCGTCCAGGAGATCGGGCAGGCGCGCCGACAGCCGCCGCGGAGGCACCGCCGCCGCGGCGAAGACCAGCACGCCCCCGGCGACCGCGACGGCGGACAGCGCGATCGGCCAGCCCGGCCCGTGCCAGAGCGCGAGGTGGTAGCGCGCGGCGCCGGCGGGGAAGCCGTCGGCGTAGGCGGCGACGAGCCGGTCGACGCCCCGGTGCGCGATCCCGAGGCCGAGTCCGGCGAGGGCCAGCACCACCACCGGCGCCACGAACACCGCCGCCGGACGGGCGACCGCGCTCGGCGGCGCTCCCGGCCGCGCGCCGAACGCACCCCACAGGAACCGCAGCGCGTACCCGGTGGTCAGACAGGAGCCCGCCACGAACACGGCGAGCAGCGCCCGCTCGCCGGCCCCGCCGTGGACAAGCGCCTCGAAGGCGGCCTCCTTGCCCAAATAGCCCAGGAAGGGCGGCAGCCCGACCATCGAGGCGGCGGCGAGGACGGCTCCCCCGCACACCACCGGGACGCTCCGCCACAGGCCGGACAGGTCCCGCAGGTCACGGGTCCCGGCCTGGTGGTCGACGATGCCGACGACCATGAACAGCGCGGCCTTGAACAGCCCGTGCGCGAGGATCAGCGTGGCGCCGGCCAGCGCCGCGGTGCGCGACCCGAACCCGACCAGCGCGGTGAGGAACCCGAGCTGGCTGACGGTACCGAAGGCGAGCAGCCGTTTGAGGTCGGTCTGCACCAGCGCGCGCAGGCCGCCGAGCAGCATCGTCGCCGCGCCGAGGGCCACCGCCGGTACCTGCCAGCCCACCACGCCGGCGAAGGCCGGGGTCAGCGTCGCCACGAGGAACACCCCGGCCTTCACCATCGCCGCGGCGTGCAGGTACGCGCTGACCGGGGTGGGCGCGACCATCGCGGCCGGCAGCCAGGAGTGGAACGGGATCTGGGCCGACTTCGTAGCCGCGCCCAGCAGGACGAGCACCAGCGCCGCGGTGACCACCGCGCCGGACGGCGGCGCCGCCACGATCCGCGAGATCCGGTAGGTGCCCGCCGCCTGCCCCAGCAGGACGAAGCCGAACAGCATCGCCAGGCCCCCGACGCTGGTGATCAGCAACGCCTGGACGGCGGACCGCCGGCCGGGGGCGCTCACGCCGTCCTGCCCGATCAGCAGGAAGGAGAAGACGGTGGTGAGCTCCCAGAAGAGGTAGAGGGTGAACAGGTCGTCGGCCAGGACCAGCCCCAGCATCGCGCCCGCGAACGCGAGCAGCGCGGCGCTCGCCCGGCCCGGCCCCGCCGAGCCCGGCACGGGCAGGCCGCCGTCGGCCGCGTGCGGCGCGTGGTAGGCGAACGAGTAGACCAGCACCGCCGCGCCGACGCCGGTGACGAGCAGCGCCATCAGCAGTGCCAGCGGAGCGAGCCGGAACACGATCTCCAGCTCGACGGTCGGCGCCCAGGTGAGAGTCTCGACCAGCAGGTCACCGGCGGGGGCGCCGTGCCCTCCGCCGGCGGCCCTCGTGGCCGTGGCCGCGTCGAGTACGGCCGGTATCCGGACCACCAGCCAGCCGAACGTGGCTGCCGGCGCGGCGGCCGCGAGCAGGAAGGCCGTGCGGCCCAGCCGGCCGGTCAGCGCGGGCAGGACCGCGGCGAGAACAAGGTGGGCGACTACGGCGGCGAACACGCGGCACTCCGCTCGCGCCCGCTCCCTGAGAGTCCCGTCGGTCTGGCCATCCGGTCCGCACCCCCTGCTCGTGTCGAGTTGTCACGTCGCGCCTGCCGCCTGGCGGCCAGGGCGTGTGCCTGAGCGCGGGTCCCGCGCCGGTGGGCCCGCCGCGCGCCGACGGCCGTCCCGGGCCGCCGCGGGGCGGCCGCACCCGCCGGATGGGCAGGCCGGCGGCGGCTCCAGGGACGATCACGGCGGTCTCTGCGCGACCGCCGCTCCCACCGCCGGTGCCCCGCCGCGGCGGCCGCGCCCTGGCCGCCAGGCGGCCGGCGTGAACGGGAGAGCCGCGCCACAATTCTCACGCAGCGTCACGAATGGCGGGCCCGGGCTGGTGTACCGAAAGCGCCCCGACCGCATTCACCCGCTCTGTCAGACCGTACATGGTGCAACGCACCCAAGCCCCAAGTGACAGTGCGTAGCGAAGCTCCGGTCGCCGGCCGGGACGTCCGAGGGCGGCCCGCCACGCGCCGACGGCCGCCCCGAACCGCTGCCGAGCCTCCAACCAGCGGATTCGCATCCGCGAGCCATTCCCAATTCGGAATGCCGGCCCCGCTGGCACGATCCGGACCTGACCTCGAAAGGTTGGTATCTAGCCCTCTCGTGCCATGTATTGTGATTTCCATTCGTTCGGGGTAGCCGGTGTGACATACGACGGCGCCACCGCTCCGCGATAGCACTTTCTGGCTTGATCCATCCGACATCCGGAGTCGCCGGCATGACTGCCACCGCGATCGCAACCGCCAGGCCCCCGGCGAGACCCCGCGGGCAGCGGCGGGTCGCCCGTCAGATTCTGTTAACCGCGCACGTCCTGGTGAGCGTCGGGTGGAACGGCGTCGCCCTGGGCCAGCTCGCGCTCGCCATCACGGCTTCCCTCGACAACGAAATCCGGCATCCGGCCTATGAGCTCATGCACGTGTTCGACCGGGCTCTCAACATTCCGCTGGCGCTGCTGACCCTCGCGACAGGGATCGCGATCTCACTGCGTACCCGCTGGGGTCTGCTGCACCACTGGTGGGTCGTGACCAAACTGGCGATCACGGTGGTCGCCGTCCTCTTCGCGGCCGCCTTCATGCGCACCATGATCGTGCGCGCGGGCCATGCCACAGCGGACGGAAACGTCGACTACACCGCGCCCACGGCCGCGATCATCACGGGCGCCTGCCTGATGAACGCGATGTTCATCACCGCCACGTTCCTTTCGACGCTCAAGCCCTGGGGGCGCACGCGTCGGGGCGTGCGGGCCAGCCGGCACCCGGGCGCGCGCACCCCGGCGAGCGTCGCGAACGGGACGCCCACACCGCCCACCACCAGGTCATTCATCTCTCCTGCCATGGCCGGTGCGGCGGTGACGGGAACAGAACCCTCCACGGTTTCCGCAGCGCCGCCGGGAAATGCCGATCCGGTCACGGCGGCCGCGCACGACCATGCCGACCGCGGCGGCGGCGTTGTCACCGGAAACCGCCCGGGGCCGGCCTCCGATTAGGTTACGGCGCAAAAAGGGTTCAGCTTCTCCGACGGCCCGGAAAAGGCACGACCGGCACCGCTACCGGGCGCCGGCGCCGGCGCCGTCTCGGAACAGCACGGCCGAAAGCACCGCGAACAGGACCGCGAGCGCGCATCCCGCCGCGGCGACGGCGTGCAGGCCGGCGGTGAACGCGTCGCGGGCCGGCTCCAGCACGGCGGTCCCGCCATCCGGAAGTGAGCGCGCCACCCGCGCCGCGCCGGCGAGGCCGTCATGGGCGGCATCGGTCACCGCGGCCGACGGACCAGCCTGGGCAGCCGGCGCCGGCTGGCCTGCGCCCCCGGCCGGGCTCCCGCCGTCGATCGCCGCGGTGAGGCGGTGCCGGTAGACGGCCGTGCCCAGGCTGCCGAGCAGCGCCACCCCGAGGGCCACGCCCAGCTCGCTGCCCGTCTCCGACAGCGATGCCGCCGACCCGGCCCGCGCGGGCGGCGCTGATCCGACCACCAGATCGGTGCCGAGCACGCCCAGCGGCCCGACACCCAGGAAGACCAGGACGAACCCGAACCCCAGCAGGATCAGCCCGCCATCGCCGGCCCGGGTGAGGATCGCGAGGCCGACGGCGCTCACCCCCAGCCCGGCGGCGACCACCCGCCCCGCGCCGATCCACCGCGCCGCCACCGGGGCGGCCAGGCTCGTGCCGATGACGGCCAGCGTCGCCGGCGCCAGCCACAGGCCGGCCCGCAGCGGGGTGAGTCCCGCGACCAGCTGCAGGTACTGCGTCACGAACAGGTTGATCCCGCCCATGACGAACGCGCCGAACAGGATGAGTCCGAGCGCGGCCGTGAACGACCGGTTCGCGAACAGGCCGACGTCCACGAACGGGTCGGCCCGGCCGCGCTGGCGGCGGATGAACAGCCAGCCGACCAGCAGCCCGACCGCGACCGACCCGGCGGCACCCGGGCCCGGACCGCCCGCCGCCGTCTCCTTGAGCCCGTTGACGACCGCGAGGACGGCGAGCAGCGACATCGTCGCGCTGACCAGGTCGAGGCGGCCCTCCCCCGGGTGCCGGTACTCGGGCAGCAGCACGGGCGCCGTCACGACCAGCAGCGCCATGACCGGTACGCCGAGCAGGAACACCGAACCCCACCAGAAGTACTCCAGCAGCAGGCCGCCGAGCACCGGGCCGGCCGCCATCCCGGCGAGGAAGCAGCTCATCCAGACGGCGACCGCGGTGGACCGCTGCCGTTCGTCGGTGAACATGTTGCTGATCAGCGCGAGGGTGGACGGCATGAGCGTGGCGCCGGCGATCCCGAGCAGGGCCCGCGCGGCGATCAGCATCGTCGGGCTCGTCGCCCAGGCCGCCAGCACGGACGTCAGCGCGAACGCGACCGCGCCGGCGAGCAGGAGGCGGCGCCGGCCCACGCGGTCGCCGAGGGTTCCCATGGTCACCAGGAAGCCGGCGATCAGGAAGCCGTAGCTGTCGGTGATCCACAGCAGCTGCGTGGCGCTGGGCCGCAGGTCCTCGGTGAGGCCCGGCAGCGCGAGGTAGAGAACGCTCAGGTCCAGCGACAGCAGCAGCGTGGGCAGCGCGAGGACGGCCAGCCCGGTCCACTCCCGTCGGCCGGCCCGCCCCGCCGGTGCCGCGTGGGCGTCGGGGTCAGCGGGCACGCCGGTCATCCTCCCCGGGCACGGGCCTCGCGCTCACCTCGATCCCGCCGTGCGTGTCCGCGCGTCCCGCTGGGCGGATCCGCCCCGCACCGAGCGGGTCCGCGCGCCGAGCGGGTCGTGATGCGCGCCGCACCCCTGTCGGAAACTCGTCAGCTTCGCTGCGTGTCCAGTTGGCGACGTGGAGTATGCACGCTGGCAGGATCCCGCCAGCGCCACCGGCCGTCCGGTCACCCGCGCCCGCGCCCCGGAGGAGGACCGACGCACTGTGCGAGCACGGAAGAGTACGACGACCCCGCCGACCGGCCCGGTCGGCGCGTTCGGGCGCGATCTTCGCGCGGTGCGGCGCGGGGCGGGAAATCCCTCGTACCGGACCCTGGCGCGACGCAGCGGAATGCCGGCGGAGATCCTGGCCGGCGCCGCCAGCGGCGGGTCGCTGCCGGCGCTGGACGTCCTGTGCGCCTTTGTGTCCGCCTGCGGTGGGGACGTCGGCTCCTGGGTGGCGCGGTGGCACGAGCTCGCGGCGATCCTGGAGGCGGAGCGCGAGACCCGGATAGCCCCGCCCGGGGCGGACGTCCCGTCGCAGCCGCCGCCGGTCGGGCCGTGGCCGCCGCGCACCAGCGGCGCGCCGCCCGGATCACGCCCACCCCACGCGTCCCCCGGCAGGGTCCCCTCCCAGCGTTCCAGCGGCGGGCCGGCCGACGACTTCCTCGCCCCGCTCAACGCCGACGACCCTCGGGAGGTCGGGCCGTTCCGGCTGCGCGGCCGGCTGGGCTCCGGCGGCATGGGCGCGGTGTATCTGGGCCACTCCCCGGGGCAGCGGCCGGTCGCGGTGAAGGTCATCCGCGCTGACATGGCGTCCGACAGCGAGTTCCGGCGTCGTTTCGAGCGGGAGGTCGCCGCGATGGGCCGGGTGAACAGCCTGTTCACCGCGCCGCTCATCGCCGCGGACGTCGCCGCGGACCGCCCGTGGCTCGCCACCGCCTACATCCACGGCCCGACGCTGCGCGACAGCGTGCTGCGCAACGGCCCGCTGCCGCCGTCCAGCCTGCTCCGGCTGGCCGCCGGGGTGACGGAGGCGCTCGTCGCCATCCACGGCGCGGGGGTCGTGCACCGTGACCTGAAGCCGGCGAACGTGCTGCTGGCGATCGACGGGCCCCGCGTGATCGACTTCGGGATCGCGCGGGCAGCCGACCACGCGGGCAGCACCACCACCGGGAAGATCATCGGATCGCCGCCGTACATGTCGCCCGAGCAGGCCCGCGGTGAACGGGTGGACGCGGCCTCCGACGTGTTCGCCCTCGGGTCGGTGCTCACCTTCGCCGCGACCGGGCGCAACGCCTTCGGCGATGGCAACACCGCCGATGTGATCTACCGCGTGGTCCGGGGGGAGCCGGAGCTGACCGGCGTGGACGGCGACCTGCGCGCGCTGATCGAGTCGTGCCTGGCCAAGGCGCCGCAGCGGCGGCCGACGCCGGCCGAGATCCTGGGCCGCTGCCACGCCCAGCTCGGGGCCAGCCCCCGCCCGCCCAGCTGGCTGCCCGTGCCGGTGATCGCCGAGATCAGCCAGCGGCTGCGGCATCCGGCCGTGGTGGACCGTCCCACCGAGCCAGCCCGCCGCCCGGTGCGGGGGCTGGTGGTCTCGGCGTCCGCGCTGGCCATCGCCACGGTCGTCGCGATGACGCCGGCGCGCAGCGTCCTCACCCCGTGGGAGCTGCTCCCGAGCTGGGGCGACGGCGCGCAGGCCCCTCGGGCGCCGTCGAGCCCGCCGCCCACGCCGACCGCCGGAGGCGTGGCGGAACGGCGGTCGGCCGAGCGGCAGTCGGCGGGCAGCCGGCGCACCACCGACGGCCGCGGCGCCGGGACATCCGCCGGCACGCCGGGTGGCACGTCGGACGGCCTGGCGGACGGCGCGGCGGGCGGCACGTCCGCGGGGATGCCCGGCGAAGCGACCGGAGGCACCGTCGGCGGCGTCGCGGGCGGACTGGAGCAGGGCCTGCCGGGCACGGGCCAGGATCCGGGAACGGGCCGGGGACCGGCCGGCGGCCCGGTTCAGGCGCCGGCCGCCCCGCAGTCCGGCGGGAGCGCCGGCCAACCGGCCACACCCGGGACACAGCGCCCACCGGCCGTGCCGCAGGCGCCGGGTCCGGGTCCGTCCTGGCCGTTCCCGTCGCAGGGCTCGGGCGCGACGAACCCCCCACCAGCGCAGCCGCACCCGACGCCGGGATCACCCATGGCCACCGACCCGCCCCCGCCAGCGACGCCGGAGGACCTGCCCAGGACCACCGCACCCCCGACGGAGACGCCCCCGCGGACCACTCCGCCACCGGAACCGGCACCGCCCGAGACCCCGGCGGCGCACCCCGGCTCACCGCCGGCGGAGACCGCCCGCACGGAGGCTCAGGACCCCTGACACCGACGCCGTGCGACCGGTGCCCGCGCGGCGGGTGCCGTCAGCCGGCAGGCTCGATCCGCGCCAGCTTGCGGCCGACCTTGAGATACGCGGCACCGGGCCGGCCGTCGAGCCTGTCCTTGAGGACGGCGGACAGCGGTTCCCGGACGTCGTCCGGCGTGAGCGGCACCTGGGTCTGGCCCTCCTCGGACTCGACCACCAGCCGCAGCCCGTTCTGCTCCGCGACCCGGCGGACGTCGCCGTTGCTCTTCGCGAACCCGAGCCCCCGCACCGCGTCGGCGACGGTCGCGCCGAGATCGGAGAGCACCGGCAGGTCGTCGACCTCGGCGAAGGTGCGGCGGGAGAACCGCGCGACGAACTCGGCCCGGGCCGTCATCGCGGCGTCCACCCCGTGGATCGCCGCCGTCACCTCGCCGGCGAGGATCTTCTTGAGGTCCATCGGGTGCGCCGTGCCGGCCTCGCGCCGGGCGGCCAGGACGGCGAGCTCGGAGTCGCGCCACTCGCTGAGCGCGCGGAAGTACGGCTCGACGAGCCGGTCCGGCACGGACATGATCTTCCCGAAGATCTCACCGGGCGCGGCCGTCAGCGGGACGTAGTTGCCGCGGCTCTTGCTCATCTTGGCGCCGGTGCCGTCGGTGCCCTCGATCAGCGAGGTGGCCACGACGATCTCCGGGGTCTGGCCGCAGATCTCCATGACCTTGCGGCACATCTGCATGTTCAGGAACTGGTCGATGCCACCGATCTCCAGGTCGCTGTCGACCTCGACCGAGTCCAGCGCCATCACCACCGAGTACAGCAACTCGGCCAGGGAGAGCCCGTGGCCGGCGTCGAGGCGACGCCGGAAGTCCTCCCGCTGCAGCGACATCGACACCGGGATGCGCGAGACGATCTCCAGCAGCCGCGGCAGCCTCACCTCGCGCAGCCAGTCGCCGTTGCGGCGGAACTCGGCCCGTTCGAAGTCGAAGAACGGGGTGACCTGGGCCCGGTAGGTGGTCAGGTTGCGGGCGATGTCCTCGTCGGTGAGCGCCGGGCGCTCGTCCGACCGGCCGGACGGGTCGCCGATCTTGGCGGTGATGTCACCGACGATGAACACGACGCGGTGCCCCATCCGCGCGAACCGGCTCAGGAGCAGCATCGGCACCGCGTGGCCGAGGTGGACCTCGGCGCCGGTCGGGTCGATGCCGAACTTCGCCACGAAGGGACGCGACCGGGCCGCCGCGTCGCCGATGCGGGCCGCCAGCGCCTCCGGTGAGGGCTGCAGGTCCTGCGAGCGCTCGGCGATCAGGGCCGCCTGCTCGGCGGGGGCGAGGTCGGAGAGGTCGAGGCCGCGGCGTTCGGTGGTCTGCTCCAGCAGCTCACGCACGGAGGCGTCGGACGCCAGGTCGGCCCCGCCGAGCAGCGCGGTGACATGGTCGACGGAGGCTCCGAGTCGGGTCATGGCGACAATGGTAGTCAGCGCCGAGCGCCCTGATCTCCGCCCGACTCTCCGCCCGATTCGACGGCCGGGGTCCGCGGCCGGGCCGGACGGTCTCGGCGCGGACCACCCTCCCCGTCAGGCGGCGGACCGTGCGGCGGCGGGCCGCGGCGCGGACGCGAGGCCCTCGGCCTCGGTGGCGAAGCTCTCGCCGCCGCCGCTCGCCCTGATCCGGCGTGCGGCGTTCAGCGCCCCGGCGCGCCTGCTCATCGCGGTGCGCAGCGCGTCCCGCAGCCGCTGCGCGGTCAGCCGCCTGGCCGGCAGCATGACGCCTGCGCCGGCCTCCACGACCCGGCGCGCGACCTCGGGCTGATCCCGCCCGAACGGCACGGCGACGACGGGCACACCGGCGGCGATGGCCTTGTGCACGATGCCCATCCCGCTGTGGCAGATGACGGCGGCGGCGCGCTCGAGCACCGGGCCGTGCGGCACGAACCGCTCGACCCGGACGTTCGCCGCGGCCGGCAGCTCGACGTGCCCGTAGGCGTCCGCCAGGGTGATCACCACGCGGACCGGCTCGTCGCGCAGGGCCTCGACGGCGGCCACGGCGAGGCGTTCGTCGCCCTGGTAGTCGGTCGAGGTGGTGACGAGCACCCAGGGGTCGCCGTCCTCGGTGAGCCAGGCCGGCGCCTCGCCCGGCGGGTCGTAGATCTGGGCGCCGACGAAGCGGACCTGCTCCGGTGCGTCCGAGCGCGGGTACTCCAGCGGGTCGCCGGTCAGCACCAGCAGCCGGTCGGCCTCCTGGAAGTAGTCGATCGGGCTGGTCAGCGGCGGGAGGGCGGCGTCCGCGCGCATGGCGTTGAGCGGCGGCAGCATCGCCGCGCCGAACTTGCGGACGACCACCGGCCAGAGCACCCGGTCGCGCAGCCGTCCGAGCGGTCCCCGCGCCGGCGCGAGACCCAGACCGTATGGGGGGATCCCCTTGCCGGGCAGAGCGACCAGGGAAGGCAGCACGATCCCCCACGGCCGGCCCGAAGCCCGGGCCGCGATCGCGGCGCCATAGGCATTGGTGTCGACGAGGATCACGTCCGGGTCCACCTCGGCGACGGCCCGCTGGAGGTCGGCCCGTTCGAGCGGGCCGCGCGACATCAGCCCGGCCAGTGCCCGCCGGAGCTGGGCCGGGCCGCTGCCGGTGGCGTCCGCCTTGACCTCGATCTCGTCGATGCGCGGGTCGGTCGGCGCGACGTTCAGGCCGTCGGCCCACGGGCCGTCCACCAGCCGCGCGCCGATGCGCAGGTGGATCTCGTGCCCCCGGTCGCGCAGGGCGCGCAGGCCTGGGACCAGCGGAAACAGGTGACCGGGAGCAGTCGTGCAGTAGACGAGGTAGCGGGCCATGTGGGCACTCCTTGGGCAGGGCGGACCGCCGCCTGGAGCTGGAGGCACCGGCGGAGAACGCGGGACGTGGGATCTCGGGAGACGACGCGGCGGGATGGGGTGGATGCGGATCGCGGCGGCGAGAGGCCGGGGCGAGCTGGGGACCGGCGGGCCAGGGAGTGGTGGCCTGGGGAGCAGTGGCCTAGGAAGTGGTGGACGAGTCCGGACCGGCCACGCTGGAGCCCGGGCCGCCCAGGCAGGCCGCGATGAGGTCGGCGACCGCCGCGCGGGTGGCCTCGACGGAGAGCCCCTCGTCGTTGCGGAGCACGAGCCAGAGCTCGACGCCGCACACGGCCGTGAGCCGGCCGAGCAGGTCGTGCCGGTCGGCCGGGGGCCGGCGGTCGAGCTCGGCGGCGAACGCGGCGGCCGTCCAGGCCCGGTGGGCCTGCCGACCGGCGGCCGCGGCCTCCGCCAGTGCCGGGGAGACGTCCTGCTGGCGGATGGCGCGGTCGGTCACCTGCCCCCACCGCTCGTACTGGCGGGCCAGGCGCTCGGCGACCCCCGCCGGGTCGGAGACGTCCGGCTCGCCCCGGTCCCCCTCGATCTGCGGGACCAGCCAGGCGTTGACGGCGCGGACGAGCCCGTCCTTCGTACCGACCCGCCGGATGACGGTCTGGACGCCGACCTCGGCCCGCTCGGCGACCGCGGCGAGGGTGATCTGGTCGAACGGCCGCTCCCCGAACAGCTCGGCGCCCGCGGCGAGGATGCGCTCGGTGTTCGCGTCCGCCGACTCGGCCCGCCGTCGCTGCTGGTAGGTGCGCGTCACTGGCCCCGTTTTCACGGTAGTGACGTTACCGCTGAATTGAGGACGGCGGAACCTCCATCCCGTGTCGCCCGCGCGACGCCTCGCCAGCCGCCACCCGGCCGCCGCGAGGCCCCGTGGTTCGAGCCCGGGTACGCGTGGATTACCGCGCCTCGTCCGACGCGGTCGAGCGGGCCCAGCTCCTCGACGACGCCGAGGAGGCGTACACGCAACTCCGGAACGAGATCGACGAGAAGATCGGCCGGCTCGAGGCCTTCCGCGCCGAGATGAACGGCCACCTCGAGCGGGTGGCACTCGCGCGGGCGGAACTCGCCGAGTGACCGGGCGCCGCCCGGGGGCGGCGGCCCGCTCGGCTCCGCTCAGCCCATGGTGCGGCTGCCGTCGAGGCTCTCGCGGATGATGTCCGCGTGGCCGGCGTGCTGCGACGTCTCGGCGATGAGGTGGAGCAGGACGCGCCGCATCGACCAGCGCGCCCCGGGCTCGAACCACGGGGCCTCGGGCAGCGGCCGGGTCACACCGAGATCGGGCAGCGACCCGACAACCTCCGTGGTCCGCTCGGCCGTGGCCTCGTAGTCGGCGATCAGGCCGGTCAGGGTGTCGCCCATCAGCATCTGGTGCTGCTTCATCCAGCTCTCGGCGTCCGTCTGCCGGTCTCCGCCGAGAATGAAGTCGACCCAGGACCGCTCGGTCGCGGTGACATGCTTGATCAGCCCGCCGAGACACAGCGCGCTGACGGTGGTGCGCCGGGCAGCCTGTTCATCGGTCAGGTCACGGACGGTGTAGCGCAGGAAGTGCCGGTGCTTCGCCAGCGTCGCGAGCAGGTCCTCCTTCTCGCTGACGGTCCCGCCCTCGACGGCGCTGTCCGCCTCGCTGACCGTGTTCGGGTCGGTGACGGTGCCGGCCTCAGTGACGGTGCCGGCCTCGGGGCCGCTCTCGACGTCCACGGTGCTGTTCATGGTTCCCACCTCTGCTCGCCGGTGACTGCTCGCCGGATGACTGTGGAGCCGACGATAGGAACCCTCGCGGACAGCTTCTGTCCTTGGCGGGAACCCGACCCGGCAAGTCGAGGCCGGAGCTGGGCGAGACGGCAGGCAGGGTGGCGGCGGGTCGGGTGCCGCCCGCCGCCACCCGCGCCGTGCTCGGGGTGGGGCCGACCGACGGGTCAGCCCCGGGTGGCGTCGGCCAGGCGCTGTCCGCTCTCCAACGCTGGGACGACGCTGACGGTCGGGATCTCGAACCGGTCGGTCGACTCGTTCAGGACGATCGCGCGCGCCGTGGCGATGTCGAACCACATGCCGACCAGCTGCAGCCGGCCTTCGGCCTCGGCGCGGCGCACCACGGACAGCCCGCGCAGCGCGACGAGCTGCTGCGCGACGCTGACCCGGCTC
Source organism: Frankia sp. Mgl5 (assembly GCF_023242985.1). NCBI lineage: Bacteria > Bacillati > Actinomycetota > Actinomycetes > Frankiales > Frankiaceae > Frankia > Frankia sp. Mgl5. Next base: position 20,180 of record NZ_JALKFY010000853.1, read on the forward strand.
AACTCGTCGGGCTCCGGTGGAAGGCCACCGGCGTCGCGGGCCGCGCGGGCCAGGGCCGGTTCGCCGTGGCGCAGCCAGGCCTCCAGGTTGCGCAGCGGGCCCACACTGGAGCCGCTGTGGCCGGGTGTGCCCCGGTCGAGCAGGGCGGCGACCGCACCGCATCCGGAATGTCCGCAGACGGCGATGGTCCGGACGCGGAGCACCTCGACGGCGTACTCGATCGCGGCCAGGGTCGAGTCGCCGACCGCCTGCGGACCGGGGACGAACGCGCCCGGCGTGCGCACGGTGAACAGGTCCCCCGGGCCGCTGCTCGTGATCACGTTCGGCACGAGCCGCGAGTCGCTGCAGGTGATGAACAGGGTCGACGGCCGCTGCCCCGCGGTCAGCTCGGTGAGGAACGGCTCGATCATCGGGGCCGTCCGGCGGTGGAACTCGTCCACGCCGTTGAGCAGGTGCTGGCGGTCGTGGAGCTGGCCGTGCTGCCAGTCCGACCAGGGGGCGAGCCAGCGCGGCGGCCGCGCCGACCGGGCGTGCCGGCCGGTGGAACGCCCCCCGAAGAGGCTCTTGGAGAGTCGTCCCTCGCGGGGCCGGGCCGCGACGGTGGGGATGGCCAGCGGTGCGGCCCCCACCTCGTCGACGGTCACCGTGGCACCGGCGCGATGCCGCTCGGCGATCCAGTCGTCCAGCATCTTGTGCGCGCCGTGGTCGAGGTAGTCGACCGCCAGGTCGAGGCGGACGGACGCCCCGGCGGGCACCTCGGCGAGCCGGCGGGACAGCCTGGGCAGGGAGAGGAAGGTCAGCGCGCCCTCGACGACGACCCGCCACGGCGAGCCGGGGCCGGTGGGCGGGTGCACGTGGACCGGCGCCACCAGCGTCCGGCGCAGGGCGAGCAGCAGTGCGGTGGCGATCCCGATCAGGACGCCCTCGAGCAGGTTGAACAGCACCACGCCGACGACCGTCGTCAGGTAGATCGCCAGCTCGCCGTGCCGGGCGATCGCGCGGATGTGCGCGAGGTCGACGAGGCGGATGCCGATCACGACCAGCAGGCCGGCGAGCACGGCGAGCGGGATGCGCCCGACCAGCGGCGCCAGCAGCAGCGCGAATCCGGCCATCCACAGGCCGTGCAGGATCGCCGAGGCGCGGGTGCGGGCACCGGCGCGGACGTTCGTCGAGCTGCGGACGATGACGCCGGTGACCGGCAGCCCGCCGAGCAGGCCGGAGACCGTGTTCGCGGCGCCCTGGCCGAGCAGCTCGCGGTCGAGGTCGCCGCGCGGGCCGGAGTGCATCGCCTCGACGGCGACCGCCGACAGCAGCGACTCGATGCTCGCGACCAGGGCGACTGTCAGCACGGCCAGCGTGATCGCGCCCCAGTCACCGCCGGCGGGCAGCGCGGGCAGGGCGATCGCGCCCAGCAGGTCGTCGGGCAGGGCGACCCGCGGGACGTCGAACGGGAGCGACGCCGCAGTCACCATCGACACCGCGGCCAGCGGTGCCGGTATGGACGACAACGGCCGGGGCAGCCGCGTCCACACCACGGTCAGCGCGATGGTCGCGATGCCGAGCAGCGCCGCCGCCGGGACGGCCGGCGACACGATCTCGCCGGGCAGGACGATCAGGTTGTCCCAGGCGGCCGAGCCGGCGGTGCCGCCGAGCACGACGTGGATCTGCCCGATGACGATGGTCAGGCCGATGCCGGCGAGCATGCCGTGCACGACCGCGGGTGAGATGGCCAGGGCCGCGCGGGCGACCCGACTCAGGCCGAAAAGGATCTGCACCACGCCCGCGGCGGCGGTGACGAAACAGGCGACCCGCCAGCCGTGCGTGGCGACGATCTCGGCCACCACGGCGGTGAGGCCGGCCGCGGGGCCGGAGACCTGCAGCGGGACTCCGCCGACGGCGCCGGCGACGACTCCGCCGACGACCGCCGCGATGATGCCGGCGACCACCGGGGCGCCCGAGGCGACCGCGATGCCCAGCGAGAGCGGAAGCGCCACCAGGAAGACGACGACGGACGCCTCCAGGTCGTGGCGCCAGGCTCCCCGGAGGGTGCGGCCGGCCGAGCCGCCGGACCCGGGACGGCCGGTGCCGTCGGGGTCGTGCCGGGCGGCGCCGCCGGAGGCGGGGTCGTCGGAGGCGGGGTCGTCGGAGGCGGGGTCGTCGGAGCTGTCGGCGGCGGGGCTGTCAGCGGCGGGGCTGGCTGGCGCACGCCGGGCGCGGCGCCACGGGCGGCGGCCCGGAAGGCGGTCCGGCTTCTCCGGGTGGTCCGGGTTCTCGGTGTGGCCCGGGCTGTCCGCGTGGTCTGGGATCTTCGCGCGGTCCGTGGCGGGCTCGGACGGGTAGGGCAGCGTGGTCGGGGCAGGCGTCACCGACGACGGCTGTTTTCTTGGCTCGTGGTGCTCGGCGTGCACGATCGTCTCCTCGGCGAGGGCGCAACGTCAGCGTCAGGCCATCTATTCTCGATGTTGAGTGGTACAGGTTCGAACACGTTACGTGACCAGAACCCGGAACCCCCACACCGCTCCGCTACTCCGTGGTGGGCGCACAGTAGTCACTGAGCAATAGTTCCAGGATGGAGCCGCGACTTTGGACGCGCGGCGCGTCACAACCGCATCGTAGAGTGGCCATCCCGGCCGATCGGGGTGTAAAGGCCCCGAGCCGCCCCGACCTGCGGCCCACCCGGTCGGGCCCCTCGCTTCTCGCGGCCGTCGCGAACCGCGTCACAGCCGTGGCGAACCGCCGGTCAGCGGCCGGGAACACGCCCGGTACGGTCGGCCGGTGCCGTTTGCCCCGCCCGTCGCGACCGCGTGAACCCGGGCGCCGTCGGGCAGGCGATCGGCCTGTTCGCCGTCACCAACATCGACGACATCCTGGTGCTGGCGCTGTTCTTCGCCCGCGGCGCCGGTGACCGGCGCGCCGTGCCGCGGATCGTCGCCGGCCAGTACGTCGGGTTCGTCGGAATCGTCACCGTCGCCGTCGCCGCCGCGTCCGGAGCGGCGCTCCTGCCCGAGTCCGCGATCGCCTACCTCGGCCTGCTCCCGCTCGCCCTGGGCCTACGCGCGGCCCGGCGGTCCCTGGCGGAACGCGGCGACCGCGCGGCCGCGACGACCGGAGATCCCGCCGGCCCCGACCCCGATGACGAGGCCGGGGGTGAGGAGCAGGACAGGGACGCTTCGCGCAGGGGGCCGGCCGCGCTCGAGGTCGCCGCGGTCACCTTCGCGAACGGCGGCGACAACCTCGGCGTGTACGTCCCGGTCTTCACCGCGGTCGGCGCGGGCGGGACGGCCGTCCACGCGGTGGTCTTCCTCGTGCTGGTGGGTGTCTGGTGCGCGGCCGGCTGGTTCCTTGCCACGAGGCCGCCGGTCGCCCGCGCGCTGAGCCGCTGGGGGCACGTGCTGCTGCCGCTGGCCCTGGTTGCCATCGGCCTGACGATCCTCGTCGAGGGCGGGGCCTTCGGTCTCTGACCGAAGCCCACTCCGCGACGGAAGCCCGCGCCGCGGCAGGAGCGCGCCCCCGGGCGGGAGCACGCCCCTGGGCGGGAGCACGCCGCCCGGCCTCAGGTGCCGGCGCCGTCCAGGGGGCGCTTGGTCAGTGGACGGCCGGTCGAGCCCTCGGTGAAGCCCGTGAACCGGCGGGTCACGCCGCGGGGGTCGGACGTGTCGGTCATCCGCGGGCCCCAGGCGACCATCCCGCCGTCGATCGTGATCGCCTCTCCGGTGAGGAACGTGCTGTCCGGCCCGGCGAGGAAGAGCACGAGTCCGGCGATGTCCTCGGGCCGGCCCAGGTCGGGCCAGGGCTGGAAGGTCGCCATCCGGGCCCGGATCGCCGCCTCGTCACGTCCCATCACCAGCGGCGTGTCGACGAGGCCGGGGCAGATCGCGTTGACCCGGACGCGGTGGGCCGCCAGTTCCACGGCCGCGTTGCAGGTGAAGTTGATGACCGCGGCCTTCGCCGCGGAGTACGCGGTCGGGCCGCCGCCGCCGCCGACTCCGGCGACCGAGGAGTTGTTGATGATCGACCCGCCGCCACCCTGGGCAATCATCGCCCGGGCGGCGTGCTTCGTCCCGAGGAACATCCCACGGCTGATCACGCCGAAGGTGCGGTCCCAGTCGGCGACGTCGATGTCGGTGAGCGGGCCGAACGCCCCGCCGACCCCGGCGTTGTTGAACATGACGTCGAGGCGCCCGAACCGCTCGACGGCCGCGGCGACGAGCGCGGCGACCTCCGCCTCGTCGGACACGTCCGCCCGCTCGAAATGGAGCCGGGCGGGGTCGGCGACCTCGTCGAGCAGCCGCCGGGCGGTCGCGTCGTTCACATCGCCGAAGACCACACGCGCGCCGGCGGCGAGGAAGCGCAGGACACTCGCGCGGCCGATCCCGCTGGCGCCGCCGGTGACCACGACGACCCGGTCCTCCAATAAGTCGGGCATGACCGGTAACGTACCGCCGGATCACACCGCCGGTCCCCGTCCCGGGAGACTTCGGGCAGGTCAGCGGCCACGGTGGTCCACCTTCCCGGGCTCGGTCGGGTGCGGCATGCTGTGCACCGGCGGCGCGGCGTACTGGTCGACGGCCGAGCGCACCCGGTCGAGGGCGGACCGGTACTCGGCGACCAGCGCGTCCTCGGTCGCGTAGTCGAACCGGTCGGTGAACGACGGGCTGGTGCTGACGTCGAAGCCGGGTCGCTCGGCGTACCACGCCAGCAGCTCCTCGACCGCCTCGACCGTGTCGATCACCGCCTCGCAGCCGAGCTCGCGGCGCGCCTTCTCGGTGCTCAGGACGCAGTGCTCCGTCGTCGTGCCCGCCAGCGGCAGCAGCGTCGTCGTGGCCTCGACGGCGATCTCCCGCGGCAGCGCCACCACCTCGAGATCCGCGCCCATCAGGCGGACGATCAGCTCGACCCACTGCCGCAGCGACCAGTCGGTGGGATCACCGGCGTTGTAGACCTGACCGGCGGCGGCCTGCGGGCGGTCGACCGCGGCGAGCACGAACGCCGCCGCGTTGCGTGCCGCGCAGCGGGTGTGGATCTGTGATCCGCCGTCCGGAAGGATGATGTACGGGCGCCCGTCGCGCACGCGCCGCACGATCGACCACTCGGCCGGCCGGGCGTTGTTCGGCCCGTAAAGCATGGGGAAACGGAAGAGCGTGGCGCCCGGGTGGTGCGCGAACGCCGCCTCCTCCGCGTCGACCAGCCGCCGGGAGAACCGGACGGCCGGGTCGTCGGACCGCTCCTGGACGACGGGGTGCTCCTCGGTCACCGGGATCGGCAGCCGGTGCCTCCCGTCACCCGGGAAGAACCCCTGGTAGATCGGCACGCCGCCGATGCCGACGAACTGGCCGCACCGCCCGGCGAGCGCCGGCGACAGGTGGCGCATCCGCCCGTACATGGCCAGGACGACGTCGAACTCCCGTAAGCCGAGCGCCTCGTCGATCGACTCCCGGAAATGCGGATCGCCGTGGATGTGCTCGACGTCGGCGAGCTCCGGCGGCTCGTGGGCTCCCCGGTGGAAGATCGTGACGTCGTGCCCCCTACCGAGCAGGCCTCGCACGATGTGCGGCCCGGTCGGCCCGGTTCCGCCGACTACCAGCACCTTCATGGCTATGCCCCTCCCACCCGGCCGGGGCGCTCCCGCTGGCCGGGCTCACGAAGAAGGCGGACGTCTGACCGGCCGTGCCGGGCGCCCGCCGCCCGAGTCGCCGCCGAGCCCCGCCAGGCAGAACGCCCAGAGATGATCAGCGATCACCTCTGCGGGCTCGGGAGCAGCCGCGAAGGCGTAGTGATGGTAGACGGACATGACGAGCCGGGCGACCAGTGCCGCGTCGCGCTCGACGTCCTGCGGGGCCAGCAGGCCGGCGTCGCGCGCCGCGCGGATCTCGCGCGCCACGAGGTCGGCGAAGGGCTGCGTGGCCTGCGCCATCTCCTCCGGGTACAGCTGGTGCAGGCGCCAGTGCTCCGCGGTGATGAAGCGGGGCCCGGTGCTCTCGTCCCCGCTGGCGTCGAGCGAGCCGAGCACCGAGAGGATGTGGCGGCGCAGGCGGGCGACCGGGTCCGGCAGGTCGCGGGCGTCCTGCTCGTAGCGCACGGCCTGATCGGTGACCATCTCCTCGATGACCGCCATGAGGAGCTGGTCCTTGCCCTCGAAGTGGCGGTAGAAGGTCTGCATCGCGACACCGGCCTCCTTCACGAGCTCCTGCGTCGTGAAGGATGTGCCCTTCTGCGCGATCAGCCGCTTGGCCGCGGCGACGATGACCTTCATCTGGCGCATGCTGCGCGATCTCGACCGCTGCACGGACGGCGACCGGTCGGCGGCACGCTCAGCCCAGGACACGACCGAAACGTTACCCGGATTCACCTCGACGGCTTGTTCAGCTCCCGCGCCGGCCGACACCGGCATGGCCGCGGCAGCTACGTTCCGCAGCTCGGCGGCGCCCGACTCGTCGTCTTTCACAGAAACGGCTTCTCGTTCTCTCGTGTCTCGTTCCGACCACCGGGGTCAGGCCGGCGGTGTGCCCGGACGTCCTGGTACGGGGCGTCCGGGCGCCCTCGGGGTCGGCTGGATCAGCCGTCGTCCTTGGTGAACCCACCGCTGGCCGCCATGGCCTCGAAATGGTCGATCAGCTGCTGGAGCGCGGCGGCGGGATTGAGCTCGAGCACCTCGCTCGGCTCCTCATAGATGAGGACATGACCGGCCGGGAAGAAATACGCCTCGCCGGCCACCGCGACCTCGTCCGGCCAGTCGGTACCCGGGTACACGCAGCGAAGCCTGCCGCTGAACATATAACCGTAGTGGGGGCACTGACAGACACCGCCGGGCAGACCGATGTAGCCCTTGGTGCAGTCGAGCGGCCCGGTGGCCGTGTACCCGACTTCCATGTCCCCCCACTGGGCGGAGCGGAACCCCGTCAGGGGCCAGCGTCCGCCGCCACCCACGGGTAATTCACTCGGCTTGCTCACCGGCATGCTTCCTCCTCAGCCCTGTCGCCGCACAGCCCCGTCACCGCAGCCGTGGCACCCGCCAACTGTAGAACCCCACTCTCGCTCTTGGGAACAGGATCGTGCACTGATCAGCAGAATCCCAACACCCACCGACCGCATCCTGCGGGCTCACGACCCCTGTGTGGTCATGGCCTTCGGCCGCCGGCAGCCGCCGCCGTGCCTGCCGGCTCGCCCATGATGTGTGGATGTCCGACGACAGTTCCGCGCCACCGCTGCCGGAGGCGATGACCGCCGAACAGGTCCGCCGCTGGGACGAGGTCCTCGACCGGATCCGTGTGCTGCTGCCGGCCGGCGCGGCCCGCGTACTTGTCGAGGGTGCCGACGGCCGGAGGGCCGCCGCGGTCGCCGACCGGCTGGCCGCGGCGGTGCGCGGGGCCGGCCGGCCGTGCGTCCGGCCGGCGGCCTTCGAGACGGCGGCCCCAGAGACCGCGGCCCCCGAGACGACGGCCCCCGAGACGACGACGGCCGCGCGGCCCGGCGAGACGGTGCTGCTCGCGCACAGCTCCGGCCGGCCCGCCGACCGCACGTCGACAGCCTGGGACCTGGTCGTCGAGCTGCGCACCCGCGCTGGCCGCGACGACGATCCCGATCGGCCCGCGGACGTCGTCGTCGACCTGCACGATCCGGCGTGGCCGGTGATCCGCCGGGTCGCGGAGCGGCTCGCGGCCGACGACGGCTGGCACGTCACCGAGAGCCGGGCGTTCTTCGCCGCACGCGCCGCCACCTGGGACACCCGCTTCGGCGACGACACTCCCGCCTACACCGCGGCGGTGGCCGAGCTGGGCCTGCCGACGGGGGCGACCGTCCTCGACGTCGGCTGCGGCACCGGCCGGGCGCTGCCCGTGCTGCGCGCGGCCGTCGGCCCGGCCGGCACGGTGCTCGGGCTGGATGTCACCCCCGAGATGCTCGCCGTGGCCCGGGAACACGGCCGGGCGAGGCATGCCGATCTCCTCCTCGGCGACGCCCGCCGCCTGCCCGTGCGGACCGGCGCGGTTGACGCGGTGTTCGCCGCCGGGCTGGTCACCCACCTCCCCGACCTGCCGGCCGGGCTTGCCGAGCTGGCCCGGGTCAGCCGCCCCGGCGGCCGGCTGGCGATCTTCCATCCGTCTGGCCGGGCGGCGCTCGCCGCCCGGCACGGGCGCGTGCTGCGCCCCGACGAGCCGCTGGCGGCGGACCGGCTCGGCCCCCTGCTCGCCGGCTCCGGCTGGCGGCTCGACGGTTACGACGACCCGCCGCACCGCTTCCTCGCACTGGCCTCCCGCCGCTGACACCAGCCACGCACCGGCGCTGACACCGGCGGCGCAGGCAGGTGTCACGGGCGCGCGCGGGCGTCGGCTTCGTGACGTAGCGACGCTTGCGTCGCGGATACGACACACCCAGCCACATAGGGATGTCACAGTCGGCCAGTCCGCTGTCGTCGCAGACGTGAAAGCGCGCGGCGCACCGTGGCGCCCGCCAGCCGGCCGCACCGGCCACGCACCAAGGAGGAAAGATGTCCGGGTTCCTGTACCGGGTGGGATGGCTGGCCGCCGGCCGGCCCTGGCGGGTGATCGGCGCGTGGGTCGCCGCGCTCGTGGTGGCGACCGCGCTCGCCATGGCCTGGGGCGGCGAGCCCCACGACGACTACGACGCCCCGGGCACCGCGTCGCAGCGGGGCACCGACCTGCTCCGCGCCGAGTTCCCGGTGCTCGCCGAGGCCCAGGCACGGGTCGTGCTGCACACCGCCGACGGCAGCCGGCTCGCCCCGGAGGTCATCACGGCCGTCTCCGCCCGGCTCGCAGAGGTGCCGGACGTCATCCTCGTCAGCCCGCCGCGGCCCTCCGCGGACGGCGACACGGCGCTCATCAACGTGCAGTACGACCGGCCGGTCACCGACCTGGGCGGCACCGACGCGGTCGACGACCTCATCGAGGCGACCAGGCCGGCCGCGGACGCGGGCGTCACCGCCGAGTTCGGCGGTCAGGTCGCCGAGAACATCCAGGAGGTCAACGGCCGGGCCGAGGCGGTCGGCGTCGGCTTCGCCCTGGTCATCCTGCTGGTCGCCTTCGGTTCGATCGTCGCGGCCGGGGTGCCGCTGGCGGTGGCGCTCATCGGCCTGGGCATCGGCAGCGCCGGCATCACCCTCATCGCGGCCGGCACCGACGTCAGCACCATCGCGCCGACGCTCGCCTCGATGATCGGCATCGGGGTCGGCATCGACTACGCCCTCCTGCTGATCACCCGGCACGTCGAGGGCCTGCGGGCCGGCCTGACCGTCCGGGAGGCCGCCGCCCGCGCCAACGGCACCGCCGGGGTGTCGGTGCTGTTCGCCGGGGTGACCGTCGTGCTCTCCCTGATGGGGCTGCGGCTGGTCGGGCTGAACACCTATGTGACCACCGGCTTCACCACCGCGGCCGTGGTCGTCACCGTGGTCGTCACCGCGCTCACCCTCGTCCCCGCTCTGTGCGGGCTGGCCGGGACGCGACTGCTGGGCCGCCGGGGCCGCGCCGCGCTCACGGCCGACGTTGGGAAGGCCAGCGTCGCGGCGGCCGGCTCCCCGGCCCGGCAGACGCTCACCGCCGCCTGGGCCGGCCGGATCGGACGCCGGCCTCTCCCGTGGGCGCTGGGTGCTCTCCTGCTCCTGCTGCTGCTCGCGGCACCCGTCCTCGGGATGCGCACCTGGCCGCAGGACGCCGGCAGTCAGCCGGAGTCCACCTACCAGCGGCGCGCCTACGACCTGGTCGCCGCCGAATACGGCCCCGGCGCGAACGGCCCGCTGATGCTCGCGGTGGACCTGCGCAGAGTCCCCGCCGCCGACCTCCCCGCGCTCGTGACCCGCATCAGGGCGACGCCCGACGTCGCGGCCGTCGCCCCGCCGGTGACCTCGCCGAGCGGGAACGCCGCGGTGGTCTTCGTGACGCCCGCCGTCGCACCGAGCGACAAGCGTGCCGCCGACCTGGTCCGCCACCTGCGCGCCGACGTCCTGCCACCGGGCATCGAGATCACCGGTATGACCGCGGTCTTCACCGACCTGTCCGGCCTGCTGTCCGACCGGCTGTGGTGGGTGGTCGGCTTCGTCGTCGGCGTGTCCCTGCTGCTGCTGACGGTCGTGTTCCGCTCACCGGTGGTCGCGTTGAAGGCCGCGGTCATGAACATGCTCTCGATCGCCGCCGCCTACGGCGTGGTGACCGCCGTGTTCCAGTGGGGCTGGGGCGCCGAGCTGCTCGGCCTGCCGCACAGCGTGCCGATGTCGAGCTGGCTGCCCGTGCTCATGTTCACCGTGCTGTTCGGTCTGAGCATGGACTACGAGGTCTTCCTGCTCTCCCGCATCCGGGAGGACTACCTGACCACCGGTGACCCGCACGGCAGCGTCGTGCGCGGCCTCGCCGCCACCGGCCGGGTCATCAGCTCCGCCGCCCTGATCATGATCGCGGTCTTCGCCGGCTTCGCCCTCGACCCGGACGTCACGGTGAAGATGGTCGGCGTCGGGATGGCCGTCGCGGTGCTGGTCGACGCGACCATCATCCGTATGATCCTGGTGCCCGCCACCATGGCCCTGCTCGGCCGCGCGAACTGGTGGCTCCCCGGCTGGCTCGACCGCATCCTGCCCCACGTGGACGTCCACGGCACCGAACCGGCCACCATCCCCACCGCCCCGACCGCCCCGACCGCCGAACCATCGGCCGTTCCGACCGCCGACGCGGGACTGCCAGGCGACGTGCTGCCTGACGTGGCGGACCAGACAAGCGGTTCCGACAAGCCCGCGCCCGTGAGCTGATCCGAAGCCGGCACAGAACCTGAGCACCGCCGGGCCCGATCAGTGGTGCTCAGGTCCGCGTGCGGCGCCGGGCGGCAGATCAGCCCTGCGCGGCGTTCTCGGTCAAGCCTTGAAATACCTCGTCAGAACGAGAATCAAGGTACCGTCCGGCGGAATATTGTCACCCCTGTTGAACCTGACCTCGATATTCTTTTCATCATGACTCCGCAACGCCGCCTCCAGCTCCCGCGCAAAACCTTCACCACCTTCCTCGTAAAGAATAACCGTATGACCGAATGCCACCGCTGCCCTGTAGTTCCCCGTCCTGCGCACAACGAAATTCGCAGCCTGAACCAGAGGGGCTGATTTTGCCGCCAAATCGTCCGTCGGGGAATTGTTGAGAATAGTCACCTCGGGGCGGAGCGGTAGGTTCGGAGCAGTGCTGGGCGACGACGTTGGCGACGAGGTCGGCGAAGCGGACTCCGTCCGCGCGGGCTCGGTGGGGGGCTGCGAGGCGGGATCGGTCGAGGTGGGGCTCGCCGAGGCGGAGGGCGTGGCGGTCGCCGTCCGAGTGGAAGGTGCGGAGGTTCGGGGGGGTGTCGGGATGTCCGACGCGCTGGGAACGGCGACCGGGCCGCCGCCGGCTGGTCCGCCGCCGGGGTCCTGATCGTCCACCAGTGCGACGATGAGAATCGCGGCGATCAGGGTGACGGCGACGATCGCCGACGACACCGCGACGTCGTGGCTGTCGAGGCCGAATCCACGGCCGTTGCGCCGTCCGAAGGAGAATTTCCGCATGGTTGCCTGCCTTTGCAGGTGGCGGTGCCGGCTACTGGGCCCAGCGCAGCTGCAGCGCGGCGCTGAGATTGTCGATGTCGACCGAGGTGTCGAGCCGTTCGAGGATTTCGGCGAAGGCCTCCGCCACCAGGTCGGTGAGCCCGGCCGTGCCCACCTGGGTCCGAACTCGCCAGGCCAGCCCGTCAATGGTCTCCTGGGCGGCGGCCGACCGGTCCGCCCGGGATTCCGCTCCCCCGCCGTCCATTTCCCCGCCAGCCGAGGCCCCGCCGCCGACCGGGCCGGCGGCCGCCATCGCGCGGGTGACCAGCGTGCGCAGCCTGGTGACCGCGGGCTGCACCCGTATGTCGCCCGGCCCGCCGCCGAGCACACTCGTCGACAGCGCGGACAGTGCGTCGACGACGAGATCGGCCGCCCGCGCCCGGTCGCCGTCCCAGACGTCCGCGAGCTCCGCGCGCAGCCGCGCCAGAACCTCGCCGGCCGCCACGGCGATCCGTTCCAGGACTGTCGGGTCGACATCCGGGGCGACGATCGGCGGGCCGACGGCGAACCCCGGGATCGGCATCCTCAGCTGGGAGAACAGCGAACCGCGCAGGCTCGCCAGGCTGGATTCGTCGCGCCAGGCTCCGTCGCGGACGGCGTCCAGCAGCGCCCACAGCACCCCGGCGGGCGGGTCGGCCGCCGTCTCGGCCAGCTCCGCGATCCGGCCCTGGGCGGCGTAGACCGAGTTGATCAGATGGATCTCGTACTGCTGGAGGCTTGCCGGGAGGTCCATCGTCGGCCGGGAGGCTCGGCTGACCAGGCTGTCGAGCGCGCGGCGGAGCTCGGCCCGGTCGGTGGCCACCCCGGCCGGGGTGGTGAGCGCCTCGGTCAGCTCGTCCAGGATCGGGTCGGGCCTGGTCCGGGCGGTGGGCAGGCATTCGAGCAGCGCGGGCACGCACAGCGGCCGCTTGCGCACCGGCCGGTCCACCGTCGCGGCGACGCCGCGCTGGAAGACCGCCCGGCCGGCCAGGTTCGGGAAGATCGCGACCAGGACGGCGTGCAGCGCGAGGCTCTCCTCGGCGGACAGCCACTGGCGGCGCTTCATCGCCGAGACCAGCGCGTCCAGCGTGTGGGTCTCGGCCGGCAGGTCGGGCCGGTCGTCGAAGGCGCAGACCGCGAGCCGGAACACCGCCTCGGCCGCCGACCACGGGTCCGCACCGGCCGGACCGGGCCCGCGTGGGCCGGGGCCCGGGGCGCCTCTGGTGTCGTCCCCACCCAGATCGTCGTCCCGGCCGAGATCGTCGGGCTGACCGAGATCGTCGGGCTGACCGAGATCGTCGGGCGCGTTGAGATCGTCGGGCTGGCCGGGGTCGTCGGAGCCGGTGGCCTCGAAAGCGGCGCCGGCGAACGCTCTTTCGGCACCGAAGCCGGCGGAGCCCGCGGAATCGACAGGTGAGCTGGACAGCGGACTACCTCCGCCCGCCGACGCCGCTCACCCGCGGGCCCGCTGCCGCGCCGAGCGCGACGCCGACCGAGGCGAGGGCGAGGATCAACGAGATCACGCCGCTCGACAGCAACGGCACGGTGAGGCCGAACCGATGGTTGGTCAGCAGCGCCACGAGGGGCAGGGCCAGCCCGGCGACGAGCATGGCCACCAGTCCGGCCGCCAGCACCTGGACCGAGGAGGGACGGGCCGCCAGCACCAGCCGCGCCAGCAGCCAGCCGAAGGCGGCGACGAGGAGGCAGCCCAGGACGGCGAAGAAGTGCCCGTACTGGCCAACGAGCGTCGCGACCGGGAGCTCCTGGTCGACCCAGCTCCGGTGCTTGCCGAGTGACGCGCTGTCCCAGATCCTGCTATCCCAGACGGGTTCCGCCCGCTTCTCCAGGTGGCTGTCGCGCCACGCCTTGTCCGCCTTCCCGGCGGCAAGCCAGCACCACACCGTTCCCACGGCCACGGCCACCACCGCGGTGAGCCCCGCCGAGAACCAGAAGCGCCGGGCCGCCAGCATCGCCACGACGCCGGCGGCCAGGACCGCGGCCGAGCCCGGCTCCCAGGTCACGAACAGCAGGCCGATCGGGGTGGTCGCGGCCAGGACCGACCGCCGGAACTGCTCGTCCAACGTGATCTCGCCGTCGTTCTCGGCCGGATCACCGGCCAGCAGCACCACGGCTCCCAGCCCGAGCAGGAGGTAGCGCAGGAGCTCGGCCAGTTGGGCACCGAGCGTCTCGTCGACGGGCCCGAACCCGGCGATGAGACCTGCCAGCAGGGCGATCGCGGTAGCCAGGACAGGCGCCGTCCTCGGCGGCGGGACCAGCGCACGGGGGTCGTCACCGTGCAGCCGGGCCCAGCGGCCGGCCACCGCCATCGCCGCCACGGCGAGCCCGCCGAACAGCAGGGACGGGGACTCCCGCAGGAACCGGGACTGGTTCAGGAAGCTCACGGTCAGGACGGCGGCCAGTGCCACCCCGGTGGCCAGTGCCCGCTCGTCGGGGTTGAGTTCGTGCACGGTCAGCACCAGCAGCGCGCCGAGCAGCCCGGCGAAGGCGACCGCCGCGAGCCCGCGCCCGAAGCCGGCGTCGAAGTCGTGGTGCTGCGCCTGGACGTCCCACAGGGTGAGCAGCATCGGCACGGCCGCGCCGGCCACGACCCACGGCAGCGGGAACCGGGCGGATTCGGGCTCCGTGTCGGGGGCCGGTTTCCCGGCGTCCCGGGACCGGGTGTCGAGGGCGGGCTTGGTCGCAGTCACCGCCACAGCGCCGCCAGGCCGGTGATCAGGCAGGCCGCCAGAAGGGCGAGGGCGTACCTGTATTCGCGCCAGCCACCGAGCAGGCCGTACCCACCGCCGATGGAGGAGTCAGCCTCGTCGGAGCCGGTGGATTCGGCTTCGTCGCCGGAGGTGAGCTCGATCCGCTGGTCCAGCAGGCCCGCGACCTTCAGGGAGTGCCCGGCGGAGTCGGGCCAGGCCTTCGGCAGCGTCTCGGCGAACCAGGCGGACACCGGCGACAGCTCGTCTCCGATCTTCGCGTTCGCCAGCTCGTTTATGAGACCCGCGAAGACCTCGTGCGGCGAGCCGACCGAAGCCTCGGGCGCCGACACGCTGGCTGCGGCCGGTTCGTCCGCGCCCCGTGGGTCCGGCTGGACGGCCGGCTCACGCGGCTCGGTCTGAGCGGCCCGCTCCACCACGTGAAGCAGCTGGGCCCGGAGCGTCTCAACGGCCCCGACGAACTCGTCGCTCAGCATGTTCTGGGCACCCGGCGCCTCGGTCAGCGCGGCCGTCAGATCATACACGAGCTGGTCTGCCGGCAGCCGCGATTCCCGGTCGAAAAGGTGGTCCGTGCGGCTGACGAGATCCGTCCCGATCCTGTCCTGCAGCCGGCGCACTGCCGCCGTCTGGTCCGGCGCCTGCACGAGCGCGTCGACCCGGGGACTCTCCAGGGGCAACCCGTCGTTCTCGGAGCCGGCCAACCGCCGGACAACCCGCCGAAGCGGGAGAGCGTTCTCCGCGGGCAGCCAGGCCGCGGTCGCCGGCAGGCTCGCGGTCGTCAGCAGGCCGTCACGTATGGAAAGCCCGGGGACGACCGCGGTGGCCCACCGCACAAGTCCGAGGAGATGGTCGACAAATGCCTGGTGAACGCGCTCCTGTTCGCTGACGGCAGGCGGGCCGGGGTCGGCGTGGCTGATGGGGGTGTCCTCAGCCTGCTCTGTCAGCGCTCGGGCAACCGCCAGGTCCGGCCGCCACGGACGCACGCGGTCGGCGTGGCGGGGTGCCAGCTCGGACGACGGCTCTTTCGGCCGCCTGTCCTCGCCGGCATGCTCGGGCGCCGTCGGGACATGTACCAGCAGAAGAAGCGCGTCGCGCGTCTCCGCGAGCAGCAGGGCGTTTCCCGATTCGAGTTCCAGCACCCCGGCCAGGCAGTCGACGACGTCCACGGAGTCGGGGATCGTGGTGGCGTCCGGGCTGGCCAGGCGGGCCAGCGCGTCGACGGCCGACGGTCGAACGCGTCGCAGGCCGGGGTCCGTCATCTCCTCGTAGGGTTCCCTGGCGGCACGTGGAGCCAGCCCGGGCATCACCCACATCAGGAACTTCCGAACATGGTTGCGCTCCACCGGCGTCAGCCACTGGCGGCTGCGCAACGCCCGGACGAACGCGTCGACCGTGTGCGTCGTCTCCCCGACCAGGCCGTTGTGCAGGTTGGCGATCGCCCGGCGCAGCGTGTCCTCGGCGTGCCGCGTCTGCTCGGCGGCGGTGGGCCCGGCCACCGGCACGGCTGTCGGCGCGGCCGCCGACGCGGAGAAGGCCTCAGGTACCCGCGGCCCGTCGCCCGGTCGGGGCTGGCCCCAGGCGTCCTCCGGACGCCCGTCGCCAGCCTGGGCCTCCGCGTGCCTCCATCGCTGCTCGGGTGGCTCTCCGAGGGGCGCGACCTGATGGGAACCAGCCGGGATCGTCGGCTCGGTCGGCAGGATGACCGGCTGGCTCCGCGGCGGGCCGCCCTTCCGGATCGCCCAGTCCTCCACCGCCCCGGCCCAGTTCTCCGGCTGCCGCAGCAGGCTGTCGTTCAGCCGAGGAAAATGCGCCAGCTCGCGCTGCAGGTATGCCCAGACCACAGTTCTGGCGATGTACTCGAACGGACCGTCCCCGGCGGCACCGTCGCGCACGTACGGCTGATGGTCCTCACGCAGTCCGGGAGCAAGGAAGACATACGCGACCGGCCTGGTGAGGCCACGCTCCGGCTGCACGAAGTCCGGCATGAACAGAACCTGCGGATCGCGCTGATGGGCACCGACGCGCGGGTAGGTGGCCTCGAACGTCGAGTACGTCAGCCGGTCGCGGCCGTCGCCGATGTGCCGCAGCAGCTCCGTGAGGACCAGGACGAGCGCCGCCGCCGCGGGCTCGTCCGCGCCGACCGGCACGAGCTGCCGTCGCCCGCCGAAGACGGGTGCGCCGCCCACGAACTCGGCTCGCAGCTTCAGTACCGCCGCGAGCAGGGCCGCCAGCGGGTTCACCAGGACGATGTTCCCGCGCCCGGACACCGGTGAGGTCAGCTCCAGGGCGTCCGCCAGGACCGCCTCCTGCAGCCGGACGACGTTCGCACCGGTGTAGGCCGTGAGGTCCGGCCGCGCGATCAACGCCACCCCGCTCTGGTCAGGGTCGGTCAGCTGCCGGCCGACGGGCCAGTGCGCCAGCCGCGCCGCCCCCCATCCGGTGAGGTCCTCGGCGGAGCCGACCAGAACGCTCACCCGCATGTCACGCCGGGAGTCCGAGCCGGTCTGCTGGCGCAGGACCACGGCGCCCTGCTGGTCGTCGCGCAGGTAGACCCGTGAGGTGGACGGCTGCCGGACGTGGTTGGCGCGGTTGATGTTCTGCCAGCCGCCCAGCCACTGCGACCACCAGCCGCGATCCGGCGGGTTCTCGATCGAGCTGGCGACGAGGACGAAACCGTCGCGCTCGTTCGCGAACGCGTACTCGTTCTGGTCGATGCGGCCCATCAGGTCCCGACCTCCTTGGCGGCGTCCTCCCCGAGCAGGCCGGACATCGCGAAGATGGCCGCGAGCGGGTCGAGTACCCGCCTGGGCCGGACACCGCGCGGGAAGACCTTGTCGAACGTGTCGCCGCGGTCGTCCGTGACCGCCTTCGAGCCGGTCGCGGACACGAAGTGCAGCGTGGCCCGGCGGAACGTCTCGAACGGGCGCAGCCAGGCTCGGGCTCCCCGGGCGTACAGGAACGCGTACGCGTCGCGGCTTTCGTCCCGGATCTCGGTGGGTTCGGCCCGGCCGTCGAGGTAGGCCGACAGACTGGGCCGGCGGTACCAGCGGGCCGCCGGCTGCTCGAAGCGGTAGAGGTCGGACTTGCTGACGGCCAGCGCCACCGGCAGCCGGTCGGTCAGGCCGGGCTGGGCCCGCAGCCGGGCCATCACCGTCTCGAACGTGGCGTCACCGTCGGACGGGGCGTTCTGGCGCAGCGCGTACTCCGGGTCGACCACGAAGATCAGAGCGTCGAGCGCGAGGACGAACCGCATCGACCGGGTCCGCGCCACCAGGTCGTCGCCGGCGACGTCGAAGAACGCCACCGCGCGCTGCCGGCGGCCGTCGCTCACCACGAGCGCGTCGGTGAAGGTGACCATGGCGTCCGACTGCACCCTGGCGGTGTGCTCGATCGCCCGCCCCTCGTCGACCAGGGACGCGACGTACTGCCGCCAGTACGCCCGGTGCGCCTCCTCGTCGACGGGCACCGCGGTGAAGCCCAGGGGACCGAGGCCGCCCCGCTCGATCTCGCTGACGATCGCGGCCAGCAGGTGCGACTTGCCCGACTCCGTGCGCCCGATGAAACCGATCACCAGCGGCGGCCCGTAGCTGGCGTAGGAGATCGGCAGGTAGTGCCGCTCGGCCATGTCCGCGGACGGGTTCGGGCAGCGCCGGTAGGCGCCGATCATCTCGTCGTTCCGCTTGACCGGGTCGCCCACGCCGGAGAGGTCCAGCGGGACGTAGGCGCCGTCCCGGAAGGTGAACAGGTCCGTCTCGTCCCAGTCGAAGACGTCCAGGCAGATCGGGCAGCGCACCTCGGTCGGTCCCAGTGGGATGGTCACCGTGCTCATCGCCTTCCGCGGTCCGCGCCGCCGTTCGTAGGACGCGGCGTCGGCTCGTCGTCGCCGGTCCCCCGCCGCCGCACGATCGCGTCGAAGCTGCGCAGTCCCTCGACGAACCGGGCGTCGCCGCCCGACCTGGCGCGCCGGGTGCCGGCCGCCCGGTCGACGTCCCGGCCGAGGGCGGCCAGCACCTCGGCGGCCGGTGGGCGCAGGTCCGGATCGTGGTCGACCATCCGGCCGAGCGGGCCGTCCGATCCCAGCAGCCGCTCGGCCCCACCGCGGCGCGTCGAGGCCCGGCCGGACCGGTCGGAGATCACCTCGTTGAGGACGCGGCCGACGCTGTAGACGTCCTCCTTCGTCGTGGCCGGCCCGTCGCCGTACACCGCCTCGGGTGCCGCCCACCGCGGGTCGGGCGCCGGGCCGCAGCGCTCACCGACGAGCACCGCGTGCCGGAAGTCGGTGATCTGGACGTGCCGGTCGTCGAACTGGACCGTCCGGGTGGTCAGCCAGCGGTGCACGACGCCGGCGGACTCCAGCAGGTCCAGCGCGCGCAGCAGGCTGGTCGGGAACTGCTCGACCTGGTCGAGCAGCAGCCGGCCGGCGAACCGCTCGACCGGCCGGCCGCGCTCGGCCAGCAGCACGAACGGCTCGCGGTCGGCGTCGTCGGGGTAGTAGCCGACCAGGTGGGACAGCTCCCGCGGGTAGTTCTCCTCGCCGAACGCGTCGACGAGGTGCAGGCCCATCTGGATCTCGTTGTCGACGGCGTCGATCCCGTCCGGCGCCCGCGAGGTCGCGGCGGAGTTGGCGGGCTGGCGCCGCCCGGCGGCGTGCACCCGCTTCTGGACGTACTCGACCAGCCGGTCGGCATCGACGACCAGCCTGGTCCGGTAGAACGGGTCGGCCGCCGGGTCGTCCTCGGTGACCCGGGCCCGCATCGTCCGGCGGCGTCCATAGACGTCACGATACGCGATGGTCTCCTCGCGCAAGGTGTCGATCGGCTCGCCGCGGCTGGTCCGGTGCAGGTCGGTGTCGCCGCGGCCGGGGCGGGGGCTGGCATCCCACCAGTCGCCGCCGAGTCCTGATCCGCCCGGCGGTCTCATCGCCCCCCCTTGAGCACGGTCTCCACCGTGCCGGGGCGCATCCGCACCAGCCGCAGCACTCCGGCGACCTGGCCCCACTCCGGCCATTCCAGCTCGCCGAGCACCGCTGAGGGCAACGGGTCGAACCCCCACCCGCCGCCGGCGCCGGTACCGGGCCCGCGCGCCACCAGCGAGGGCTGCGCGGCCCGCGGCGCGAACCGCACGACGGCCGCCGAGCGGGCGTCGACGTCGAGCAGCTGCAGGTGCTCGGGCGCGCACAGCTGCATCAGCCCGCTGTCGGCGACGTCGGCGCGCAGCAGCACGCCGAGCCGGTCCGACTGCTGCCAGGCGGCGTCGACGAGCTCGCGCCGGTCCGTGTCGTCCGCGCGGAACGGCGGGGTCGCGTGGACGCCCATCCGTTCGAGGTGCCGGTTGTAGCGGTCGAGGCCGTACCGGGTCTCGGAGACGACCCGCTCGCCCAGCGCGTCGAGCGCCTCCCGCTCGATGTCGGGCCAGCACCGGTCGATCACGCTCGCGATCAGGTCGACGACGTCCGCCTCGACCACGTCGCTGATCGCGGCGCCCATGGAACGCAGGCGCAGCGAGACGTCGGTGTCGACCCCGGCCTCGCGGCTGCGGGGCGGGCGCGCCGGGAAGCCGCGCAACCGGTCCGAGTAACCGGTCAGCGCCGAGGTGACGTCCTCGAAGGCCAGCGACATCGCCCGGACCAGGTCGGCGCCGGCCCGCCGGGGGCCGGTCAACGACCAGTCGTACCGGGCGACGTCCTCCATGAGCGCGATGGTCCCCTCGGACATCGCCCGCGCGAGGGTGATGTACTCGCCGGGATGCCACCGGCGCACGGCCCGGGACCACACCAGGTACGGCCACCACATCAGGCCCACAAACGCCAGCGCGCCGGCCACGATCCGCACCGGCAGGCTCAGTACCGGGTCGAGGCTGTCGGCGGTGCCCAGCACCTGCCCGACACAGCCGGCGCCGAGGGCGATGATGACCAGAGCGGCCAGGTCGACCGGGCTCCGGTCGACCTGGGTGGCCTCCTTACCGAGCAGGAACCACCAGCCCACCAGGCCGGCGACGGCCAGCAGGCCCAGGGCGGCGGCGGCCTGCGCCAGGGTGGCCGGCTCCTGCGCGCCCACGGCCAGCAGGGCGGTCGCCCCGGATCCGATGAACAGCGCGAGCACCGCCAGGAAGATCCAGTCGGACATCCTGTGGTTGGCCAGCGGTGTCATCCGGCGGGCCACCACGAGCGGCCAGCCGCGCACGGCGACGAACAGGGCCGCGCCGGCCCCGGCGAGGGCACTGGAGCGGGCCGAGTCGGGCGCGGCGGCGGCGAGCAGCCCGCAGACCAGCACCGGCAGGATGGCCAGTACCGACAGCAGGTTGACGTCCAGCCGGCGCGGCATGTCCCGCAGGTACTGGAGCCGGTCGGTGTCGCACGCCCGGCCCAGGTCGTCCAGGCGGGCGGCGCTGCCGACCGGGACGAGCATCCCGTGCATCCAGCTCAGCCAGCCGGTGATCTCGGTGACCGGACGGCGGCTGTCGAGCGCACCCGTGACGAGGTGGCGCAGCGAGGCGAGCAGGTCCACCCGCTGGGTGCCCTCGGGCGGGGCGAGGGCGAAGCCCCGCCGGCCCAGCTCGAGCAGGTCGGTCGTGCCCAGCGGATGAACACTGTCGTACTCGGTGAACATCCGCGACAGCTCGTCGCGCAGCCTGCCGAGGTCATGGCCCACCTGCATGACACGGGCCGTCAGCAGCCCTGCGGGACTGAGGGCGGCCTTGCCGCCCGCCCGCAGGTTCTGCAGCACCGGCCCGGGGCCGGTGATGACGGCATGCGCGTTCACGGCCTCCTTGAGCTGGCCCCGGAAGCCCCGCGCGACGTGGTCCATCCCGCCGTCGCGGGCCAGGATCGGGTTGCCCGCCTCCCTGGCCCGCGGGTAGCGCAGCAGCAGCCGGAACGGGTCGGTGACCAGGCCGCCGTCGGGCTGCTCCTCGTCGCCGTGCCGGCGCGGGGCGAGGATCCGGTCGATCGCGCGGACCCGGGCGTCGGCGAGCACGTCGTCGTCGACCTGCCCGATCATCGCCCGCAGGCCCGGCGAGGCCACCCCCTCCGGCATCGACCGGACGACCTCGTAGACCCGGTCGAAGACCTTCGGCGTGAGCAGCGCGTCGAACAGCGCGTCCAGCACCGGCCCCTGGGCCGGGGAGCTACCCGTGGCGATCGCCTGGGCCCGGTGCTGGCCCATACCCCAACCGATGCCGCGCGCGTCGCCGACCCAGAGCATCACGTGCGACGCCAGCTCGAACGGCTTGTGCAGGGCGACCCGGTTCGGGTCGACGGCGCTGTCGGCCACCAGGCGGCCCAGCCCGCGGCCCACGTCGTCCAGCGGCGGCCCGACGGCGAGGCAGATCACCTGCTGCACCCCGGGCGCCTTGACGATCAGGCTGAGCGCGTCCGCGTGCGCCTCCAGGTCGCGGGTGTCGTCGATGACCAGGACCCGGGTCAGGTCGCTCTCCATGAAGCCGAGCGAGGTGGCGAACGCCCGCTGCACCTCGGTGAAGGACCCGAAGGAGAGCAGGTCCTCGTACCGCTCCCGGAGGTCGATGTCGATGACCTTCGCCTCGGCGGTGGCGGTGGCGGAGGTCCGGCCGGTGGTGTCCGTGCTCACCTGCCGAGGTCCTTCCCGCGGGTGCCGACCATCTCGTAGAGCTGGCGCAGGTTCGCCCGCACCGGGGTGGAGACGTTGGAGAACCCCATGTCCAGCGCGGCCGGCACGGTGTACGCCCAGAAGGCGTGTTGCTGCTCGGCCCAGCCCCGGCTGCCCGGCGGCAGCTTCATGAGCATCTCGGCGAGCAGGTCGGCCTGCTTGTCCGCGTTGTCGACGAACGCCCGGAACACCGGGTGCGGGTTGGCGGCCCGGCCGGTCACCCCGATCGGCACCACCCGCATCAGCTGTTCGGAGAAGTCCCGGCGCACCCGCTCGTCGTCCGCGAGCGACCAGTCCTCGTAGGCGCGGAGCATGCTGCCCCACGACGAGGCCGGCTCGAACGGGGAGAGCGCCAGGGTCATGCTCACGCCGTCGCTGTCGGTGTCGGTGTTGGGGTCACCGAGCGAGACCCGGATCGAGTACGGGGACTCCGTCCCGCCGGCCAGCGCCTGGACCTGCCCGTTCCACATCGCGCAGAGCAGCCGGTGCAGGATGCGGACCCGGTCCTCCTCGGTGGTGGCCAGCCAGCCGTAGTCGAAGCCGAGCCGCTGGCGCCACCTGAGGAAGTCCTGCGACTGCTCGTTGCGCAGCGCGTCGGCCCAGTGGTGCAGGATCTCCCGCAGCTCGGGCACCTCGGTGATGCTCATCGAGGTGCGCAGCAGGACGACCGCGACCGAGTCCGCGTTGATCGGGCGGAACTCCATCGAGATGCCGCTCTCGTTCGGCAGCCGGATCGCGCGGGCGAGGTAACCCTCGATCTGGGTGTCCCGGGCCCCGGCCGGGTAGGAGACGAGGATCTTCAGATTGCCGGAGCCCTGGGGCGAGAAACTGGCCGGCACCAGACCGTGGATCTTCGTCTGGAACTGGCGGATGTCGTCCTCCCCGACCGCGGCGGGGCCGTCCCGGCGCACCGTCGCGGCGAGCAGGCTCGCCATCGTCGGCAGCAGCGGCTCGCCGTCGAGCCCGTCGGACTCCTGGAACAGCCGCTTCACCGCCTCCTGCAGCCGCTCCCGGGCGACGGCGACGGCGGCCTCCCCGCCCCTGGTGACGGTCGCCTCCCACACCCGGCGCCAGCCGTCCGGGCCGAGCAGGCGGTGCATCACGTCGCCCTCGGAGGCGGCTCCCCGCAGGCCCAGCGCGGACGTGAGTCGTTGCAGGGCCCTCTGGTAGAAGTCGTCCATGTCGCCGTGCGGGGGCAGCAGGTAGGTCACCCCGACCCGCGGCCGGAACAGGTCCGCCGTGCGCCGGGCGAACTCGCCGGGCTCGGAGCGGCTGTGTTCGTCGAAGGCCTCGGCGGCGAGCCTCAGCTGCGCGCGGAACCGCCGCAGGGCCTTCTCCCAGCGCACCTGCTGCTCGTCCCAGGCGGCGTTCCAGACGCACCGGGTACGCCAGCTGTACCAGGTGTCCTGGCGGTGGATGGTCTCCACCACCTCCCGGTCGCCCCAGCGCACCTTGGCGCCGAGGCGCCGGTCGCGGATCGCCAGCGGCGCCGGCGGGTTCACCGAGATCCCGGCGGGCGCGGGCGGCTCGGTGCGGCGGTTGGCCAGGAAGCCGACCACCCCGCCCCGGCTCACCGGGTCGCTCTCCCCCGCGCGGCCCTCGACGATCCGGCGGGCGTGCAGCAGGTCGACCTCGCCGAGCAGGTCGTCGAGGCCGGCCGCCGGGTCGAAGGCGCCGGCGATCGCCGGCACCTGCTGGCGGACCATCGTGCCCAGGCCCGCCAGGTTGCCCTCCATGGCCTGCAGCCGGGCCCGCAGCGCGGAGAGGATCTCCGCCGCGCCGCGGGCCGGTGCCGGCTCGGTGAACTGGAAGGGCTGCCGGGTGACCATCGGGCCGATGTTCGCGGCGGAGGCGAACCGCCTGATCATGCCGGCGTCGTCGGCGGCCGTGCCCGGGGCGGGCGCGGCGAGGTCGTACGCCCCGCGGGCCAGCAGCCGGGAGGCGACCAGGTCGGCCAGCTCCTCGACCGGGATCGTCATGGACGCGACCAGGCTCGTCGACACGCCCCGCCGACCGATGCCGGAGGACGCCGGCACCTCCCGCTCGACGCCGCGGTTGATGAAGTCGTCGGCGAACGACTGGTAGATCCGGTCGGCGATGGCGTCGCCGTCGTCGTGTTCCTGCCCGGTGCCGACCAGGGAGAGGATCAGTGACACGACCGAGCGGTGCAGGTCGTCGCGTTCCACGCCGTCGGCCCGGTTGAACAGGAATCCGGTCTGGATGGTCGAGGGCAGCAGGTTGATCTGGCCCTCGCCGTCCGGGTACTGGACGCCGAGCGTGCCGGAGGTGCCGCGCGCGGTCAGCTCCGTCCCGGCGTCGTGGCCGTTCTGGTCGTCGATGAGGCGGAACAGGTCGAGCAGCGCCCGGCCGGCGTTCAGCCGGGCCCGCCGGCCGCCGCCGACCCCCTCGTCGAACGCCGAGGGCATCAGCACCAGCGGATAGATCTGCGCCCGGACCTTCGAGCGCTGCAACGCGTCGCCGATCAGGTGCAGGTAGTCGTAGAAGATGCCGGCGCCGGTGCCGCCGGCGACGGAGAAGGCGACGAAGACGTCACAGGTCTGCCCGAGCCGGCCGCCGAGCGCCGCCAGCTCCTGGCCGGAGGTGGCGATCTTGCCGACGGCGTCGGACAGCGGCCGGCGGGCCGGCGCCACCCCGGACCGGAACGTCTCGAACAGCGCCGCCCGCCCGACGGTGGGCAGCTGGCCCGCCCCTCGCATCAGCGGCGCCACCCGGGGCTCGCCCTCGGCCGGCGGCAGCCAGCCCCGGACCAGCTCCCGCGCGTTCACCCGCAGGCTGCGGGCGACGTCCGGGTAGGTGTCGACGGTCGGGATGAGGCCGTGCGTGACGTGCTGGGTGGGCGCCGCCGCGTTCGCGTGCTCCTCCGAGGGGACGACCCGGGTGCGCAGCCTGGTGAGCTCGGACTCGTTGAGGTCGGCGTAGACGAACTGCACGCAGGACGGCAGCTGGTAGGGCAGGTAGTTCTTGCCGGGCACCCGCAGGTTCAGCGCCCGGCCGTCCGGGCCGCACAGCTCGTGCCGCAGCCGGCGCTCGAGCTCGGCGCCGACCAGGCAGCCTGTTCCGCCCAGTCCGACGAACAGCATGGGCTGGTAAATGTTCATGGCTCGCTATCCGGATCAGTCGAACAGGTCGTCGTTACGGGGCGAGCGGCCGCCGCCGGGCGGCGGCTCCGGGCTCGCGGGCGGGTTGAAGCCGCCCGGTGCGGGGCGCTGCGACGGGCCACCGGGGATCCAGGTCGTCACCTCGGACTGGTCGGCCCCCGACACCGGGTCATACGAGCCGGCGGGCGCGGAGGCGCGGCCCGCGCCGTGGCCGGCCCACGAGTCAGCGCTCCCGCGGTGATCACCGGCCCGCTCGTACAGGTCGTCGCTGCCCGGGACGGTCGAGAAGGGCTGGTCGTCCCGCACGGCGGCGGTCATGGTCAGCGCGAGGCCGGCCTCGATCTCCACCGGCATCCCCGCCGAGATGTCGCGCGTCGTCCCGTCCGGGGTCCTCAGCTGCAGGACCCGGTGCCGGTTGCGGGTCACGGCGTACCCACCGCCGCCTCCGTACGAATGGTCGAGATGCGGGGCGACGCCGGTCGCGTCGAGCACCACGAACGGGAATCGGCTACCGGTGTCCGACCGGGCCTGCAGGTGCCCCATCGGCTGACCGCCGCGGCTCAGGTACACGGTGACGTCACTGACGTCGCGGACCCTGCGGTCGGTCTGGCGCAGCCAGGCGGCGAGCAGCAGCAGCGCGAGCACCACCGCCAGGGCCAGCACCCACAGCCACCAGAACCGCTCCAGCAACGACGCGGGACGGCCGACGTCCGCGTTGAGGCGGGACCACGCGAGCACGGTGGACGGGTTGGCGGCGTCGACCAGGATCACCGTCCCGCTGGTGGCGCCCAGCGCGGTGTCCTCGCCGAAGGTGACGGTGAGCCGGTGCTCGCCGCGGCCGCGCTGCTGGCTGGTGATCGTCGCCGGGTCGATCGTCGCGCGCGCCCCGTTGCTGAGATTGCGCAGCTGGAGCGAGAAGGTGCGGGCCTGCCCGTCGGTGTTGTCCACCACGACCGAGCCGGTCAGGCTGCCGCCGGGCGCCACGTGGCCGCGGCCGAGCTGCAGCGACGCGGTGATCGGGCTGGCCTGGGCCGCCACCACCGTCGTGTAGACGGTGGACGCGCCGACGACACCCGGCCCGTCGATCGTGCCGACGAAGGTCAGCGCGCCCTTGGCGTCCGGCGGGACGGTGATGTGCCCGCTGTACTCGGCGTCGCCGGCCACGGCGTCCCCCTCGCGGCCGTCGTTGGTCAGCCGCACGGTCTGCTGTTCGATGCTGTCGCCGGACATCCGCACGCCGAACTGGATGCCGTCCAGGGTGCCGGGGTCGTCGATCGCGCCGTCGCGGGTCTGCAACTGGACGCTGACGACGGCCTGCTGCCCGGGCTGCGGCACGGGCGGGTTGAGACCGACCACCGCCTGGAGCACGCCCTGCCACATCGCGGCGGCGCCGACGATCTGGCCGGGCGGCACGTCGGCCGGGGCCGTGAGCCGGATCTTCCAGGTGCCCGGCCTGGGGTTCTGCACCCGCAGCGACTCGACCGTGCCGTTGGCGGTGCTCCGGGTGAAGATCGAGCCGTCGAACTCCCTGGTGTCGCCGACCTCCTTCCCGTTGGGGTCGACGTAGTTGACCTCCACCCGCGGGTCGCCCTTGATGACGGCGATGACCCCGTCGGTGCTGATCTCCGGGATGGAGACGGTCAGCTCGACCGGCGACCCGGGCGAGAGCTTGCCTGTGTCGAACTCGGTGGTCTGGGCGCAGCTGGCGCTGCCGATCGCCTCGAACAGCGAGCGCGCCACGACGTCCGGCGAGGTCACCACCCGCGCCTTCGGCTGGTTGTCTGGCAGGTTGTTGCAGGTCTGCTGGGCGCCGCCGGCGGCGAACCGGTCAAGCGCGGCCTGGTCGGCGTCACCGAAGCCGAGCGGCCAGATCTGGACGCCGTTGCTCCGAGCGGCCGCGACCTGACTGTCGACCCGGCGCTGCGCCTCGGTGTTGCGTGCCCCCGGCTGGCCGTACTGCGGGCTGTTCGCCACGTCGAGCCGGCCGTCGGTGAGCAGGAAGATGAAGGAGGGCCGGCCTTCCTGCGCCCGCCCGAGGATGCTCAGCGCCTGGGTCATGGCCGCGGCGTGGTCGGTGTCGGCGCCCTCGGACGGCTCACGGCGGTGCAGGCGGTCGATGCAGTCGACGAAGAACTGCTGTTTCGCAGGCTCCGCCTTCGTCAGCGGGCAGTAAACCTCGACCGCATGCTGCCCGGCTTCGCCGTTCGAGCTGCCGAAACCCACCACCGCAATTTCCGAATCGGGGGTCAGCGAACTGAACGCGAGCAGCTGGGCGGCTTCTTTCTCACGCCGCACCGCGTCGTCGTCCAGGCTGCCGGACTCGTCTACGAGGATCACGGCACGCATGGCGGCCGGACCGACGGACGCGGCCGAACCGGCGCCGGCCGGCGGCTGCCCCGCCGCGGCGGCCGCGGGACCTGCGATACCGGTCGCCAGTAAGCCGGCCACCACCAGGAGACCGGCGAATACCGACGCTACGCGCGACCGGCGGGACAAGGCAGAACGTGGCCGTGGACGGCCCCCGAACGATCCCGAACCCATGCTGACACGACTCCCCCCAAGCCACGTTCAGGCTGACATCCGGCCGGCGACGGCAGCAACACCTCAGGCCACCGCGGACCGCACGCCTTTCGCGGCACAATACCCATGCTGATCGTTGTTTTCGAGGCGCGGGAAGCCGCTGGTGCGTGCGGCGTGAAACGCCACCCGGCGCCATCCGTCACGACGGCCGCGCCCGCCGCGCACGGCAGCCACGGCCGCGGCCGATGGCCGCCCGCCGTCACGATGTCCGCTTGCTGCCAGCAGGACGGGCCGCCGCGGAGCCCCCGACCGACACCGCCACCCAACCACACCCCACCTGCCGATGGAGTAGGCCGAAGCTGTCGCGGAGCAGCGTAACGGGCCACCACACGAGCAGGTCTCCAGTTGAGCGGAACATGTCTATGGAACCGGACCGCGAAGTTATCACCAGTCAATACCTCGCCATCCAACACCGCCGACTCCGCAGGAACAAGAAACTCCACGGAGCATCGACGGTACGCCGGGCGGCGCCCACTCTTGTCGCGGCCACCACAATGTGACCGGAGCGTCACCAGGGGGCCGGCCCGCGCGACTCCTCCGCCCTGTGCCGCCACCACGCGGCCACCAATGTGGCCGCGTTGAGGAATACCGAGAAATGGCGGTGTTCAGGAGCAGGGGGCACCATGACACCCCCCGCGGATTTCCGGATCAGCATGCAGTGGTAGAGCGGTCCGGCCGATCGGGTTCAGGTTGCGGCCGCGACCACATGTTGCCTGCTCAGGGACTACAAAGGGCACCGTCGCAACCACCGGGTACCCGGCGCCGGGTACCGCTTGCCGCGCCGTGCGGGCCGGTCAACGCCGCGGGCGGAAATGGTTCCTGGTCGTGTAGGCGGTCACCTTGGCGCCGATCTTCGCGCCCTCGGTGTCGGCCGACCGAGTGTGGATGCCACCCCAGACGCGAGCCTCGATCACCTCGGCGATGGCATGGGAGAAACCACGGAAGTAGCGTGTGGTACCCGAATCGGCACTGTACGCACTGAACGGGATGTCGTCCCGGCCGAAGAAGAACGCCAGCGTCGACATGCTCGCCGTCGTGAAGCAGGTGTGCCCGGACGTGAAGTCGGGGTGCGGCGGGGTGACGAGCAGCGGTACCCAGGTCGGGTCTGCGGTGGTTGCCGGGTTGCCGTCGGTGTCGGCCAGCTGGATCGCGGTGACCGGCCGCCAGGACGTCCAGGCCGCCTTCTCGTTGAAGCAGGCGATCGTCGCGTCGGCCTCGGTGAGGTCGACCATCGCGAACATGCGGGCCGTCTGCAGGGTGCTCAGACGGCGGCCCGTGGCGAGCTGGCGCTTGATCTCCCACTCACCCAGGTGTCGGTCGTGCCACCAGATCGCCGCCTGGGTCTGGTCGAGCGTCCTGGTCGTGCTGTTGACGGCGCCGATCGTTTTGACCTCGTTGAGGTCCCGGGCGTAGCGCTCGGAGGTCAGCGCCGGCGGCCCGGCCGAGCGGAACATCGACGCGCTCGGGATCAGGAACGGCTTGAGGTTCGCCACCCAGGCCGTGTCGGAGGCGAAGGTCGGCGGGGTCGGCCGCCACTGGCCGGGCTGGGTGCCCACCGGCCAGGTCGGATCACCGAAGGCCCCGTCGTTCTGCCGAGCACTGATCATCGCTGCGGCGGTCTGGCCACCCACGGCGGTCCCGCTCTGCTTCGCCGCGTCATCGGGAAGGTTCGCCATCCACTCGTCGTACTGCGTCTGCAGCCGCGGCTGCTGGGCCGGGAACAGGGAGCTGAGTACCTGGAAGGCGGCGGTCGCGACGGCGGCGTCCGTCGACTCGCGCCCGCTGGCCCGCGGGGCGAGGAGATAGGGCTGGTAAGGCCGCCCGGCGATGGCGTTCACCGCGTCGTAAACGGCTCCGTGCACCATCGCGAAGCTGCGTGCCTGGACCTGCGGCTGCTGGCCGGCGACGTCCCAGATCGCGGTCTGCGCATTACGGTCCCAGATGATGACGGCATTGGTGGATGTGTTCTCACCGGCCGCCCGCGCGGCCGGGAGCCCGGCCGCGACCGGTAACGCCGCGGCGAGGACACCGACGACGGCCGTGCACACGACTCCACGGCGGGCGCGCACCCAACGTGCCATGACTGACCCCCTTGCTGGCAGTCAACCAAACCGACTGCCGCATTGGCACGAGTCCGCCGTGATGAGGCACGCCTCGTCGCGCGCGCGTACCCCGCGCCGACCGAACGACGAGGAAGTCGACGGTGGTCCGGCAGTTATTCGGGTCATCATGGCACCGCACCGTCAGGTGCGTACCGAATTGCCGCACAAAACGATGTTCTGCCTGGTCGCCGGCCGTGCCCGCCCGGTGGCCGGCGGGCGGGCACGGCCGGCCCTCACAGAACCCCGGACCCGCGCAGGATGCCCAGGGCCACGATGAGGGCCGCGACGACGTAGACCACGGTGCCGAACAGGCCCAGGCGGCCGGGCTCGGCCAGATTGGTGTCACGGGGCCAGGTGCACTCGCACGCGACCTTCACCGCGCTCCCCCCGACGGCCCAGCCCGCGGCGATCAGCGCGACGTCGGCCGCGGTGACAAGCGCGTCGAGACTGTCGCTCGTGGGGGCGGTGAGGGTGACCGAAAGGGTGTGCTCGGGCATCAGGCCGGCCCCGTTCCGGGGATTCCGGGGGTAATGCCGCCGATACCGGCACCCACGGCACCGGAAAGGGCGGTAATGGACGGCGTCTCAGGCACGGGTTGCCCTTCTGGGGTGTACCCGATCGGCAATGGCACGCAGCGCGAGCCGCAGGACGCCCTGGCCATCGAGGTCGCGTATGGCAAGCGCCACGCGCGCCGAATGCTCCGACTCGTCGACACAGGCGCATTTCGGCGAGTCGAAGCCGAGAACACCGTGTGCCTCGTCCAGGGCTGCCCGGCAACCAGAACTCCTGCTGCCGCGGGCCGAAACGGTGTCGGCCGAAGCGATGTTGGCCGAGCTGGTGTTGACGGAATAGCTGTTCATCCTGTCGTCACTATATGGCACCGTCCTCTTCCTGCCCCACCATTGAGCAGGTGTCCGTAACGTGTCCACCATTCGCGGGTTGCATTCTTCCGGGAGGGCGGTCTCATCACCGGACCGGGAGCCCGTGCCAGGGAGGACCTGACCCTCGGCTGCGACGAGACCACGGGCGGCGTGGCGGCGTGGCGGCGTGGTCGGGGTCGGGGTCGGCCGGCGGAGAGGGCTCGCGTCACGGTGAACATCAGTGACGCATGGACGCCGGCCTGGTCGGCGATGTCGGCGATCGCCCGGCGGAACCTCCTTTTTCGAACTCCGAAGGAGAGCACATGTATGCCTCGCCTTCGACGCGGAGGTACGCAGCCAGCGCGGTCACCGGCGCCGGTCTGGCCCTGCTTCTGGCGAACGTGCGATTCAGATCTTCACCGACCTGGCCGTCCCGCGGGTGACAAATTCCTGCGGGCCCTGGCTGGATGTGCCTGCCTCAGCGCCACGCCAACGCGGGTTGGGCGGGCCTGCGGCGCGGAGTGGTCCTGTCCGATGGGAGCGTGAACGCGTCCGGCTGGCGGAGGCCGAGGCGCGGGCGTCGCTCGAGGATCGGGTTATCCCGTCCACTGCGGTCACCGACCGCTCCAGGAGGTCTCGTGCTCATCGCCATCCTCGATTTCAGTACAGCTGCCATCGACCGGCCGGCTGCCCTCGCCCACCTCGACAACGAGCGTGACCAGGTCCGTTCCATGCCGGGCAACGTCGCGTTCAGGGTCTACGCTTCACGCGAGGACGACACTCGGATCACCGTGGTCCACGAGTGGGAAGACCAGGCGTCGTTCGTTGGATATCTCGGGTCAGGCTCCTTCGCCCGCTCCGGTACGGTCCTTCGACCGATCATGACCGGCGCGCCGGTGAGCCGACGCTTCCACGCCGAGTTGTTGGAGGCGGTCGTCTGAGCGGCGTCGCGGCCGGCTCTTATGATCGGCCCGTGCGAGGCCGTCGATGACCCGCAAGGCGTACAGCTTCGTGCGGACGTTCGCGCCGGAGCCCGACAGCGATCTTTGTGTGGACCGCCACTACCTGCTCTGTGCCTCCGCCGGGGCTCTCCGGCTGGAGGCGCAGGGGCAGGCGTGGTTGTTGCCGCCGGCCCGCGCCGCGCTGATCGAGGCAGGGCGGCCGATAAGGGTGAGCATCCCGCAGCCGGTCACGACCGCGTCGGTCCTGTTCGACACCGCGTTCGTCCCGGCGCCTCCAGCACCGTTGGCGGTATTCGACCTCACCCCCCTGGCCCGCGCACTGGTGACCGAGTGCGGCGGGTGGAACGAGAGCGTCGAACCCCTCACCGTGTACGCCGAGACCCTGTTCAGCGCGCTCGCCGCGGTTGCCTGGCGGCTCGCCGAGCAGCCGGGTCCGGTCGTCGTGCCGGCAGGACGATCGCCGGAACTGCGGCACGCCCTGCGTCTGACCAGGGAGCGGCTCGGCGAGGAGGTCCGCTTCGAGGACATCGCACACCAGGTGGGCCTCGCCCCGCGATCGCTGGCACGGCGCTTCGAGGCAGAGACCGGCATGACCTGGCGGACCGTCCTACGCCGCATGCGGGTGTTGCGCGCGATCGAGGAACTCGCCGCCGGCGACGCCCCGGTAACCACCATCGCGTTCACCACGGGCTACACCTCCCTGTCCGCGTTCAACGCCGCGTTCCGGGACCTGACCGGCCGCACGCCGACGCAATACAGGGCCAGCTTCCGGCCCTGACCCGACAACCTTGACCCCCGATCTCGCTCGCTACCTGCGGAACCACGGAGAGGCCAGCCGACCTGGCGCCAGAGAGTGACGCAAAAATTCGGAAGGCGCAGGGCCCACTGGGGAACCTCCCCGGCGGGCCCTCCGCGTCCCGCAGCTCGTCCCTCGGGCTCCGTGGCGGCCCTGAGATCCTCCGGACCATGGTCCTGCGTGCGCTGTGGCGAGAGCTGACCGATCCGGGATGCGGAGGGAGAAGCCATGTTCTCCGAACCGAGAATCTCTACTTCCGAACCCCTATAGCTTGGGACCTGCCAGCCGCTCAGGCCGCTGCGCTGGATGATGACGCCCAGTACCGGCTCGGCTGGACGACGCCAGGCGAAGCCACCCCTTCAGGGCCGGCCCGGACCCGCGCACTGAACACCGCGCCCGCCGTTGCGACCGGGCATCGACGCGCACACCCGACGCTGCCGTACGGCCTTGTCGCGCTCACCAGCAGACGCGACCGCTATGTCGGCCTGGTCGCACTGAAACATGATCCGGGCACCTGCGAGGTGGGGGGATACCTGGCTCCTGCCTTCCGCGGGCAGGGCCTCGGCCGGGAGCTGTTCGGCGCAGGTCTCAGGCTCGCCCACGAACATCTGGGGACAGCGACCGTGACAGCCGAATGCGAGATCGACAATGTGGCCGCGACGCGTTCGCTGTGCTCGATCGGTTTCGTTCCCTCTCGAGATCCAGAGCCCCGCGAACTCCCCAACGGACGGGTCGTCATTGGATGCCGGTTCCGGCGCTCGACTACCGCTCCGACCCGCTGCCGGGCATCGAGATCTTCGACGACCTGACCGCCGTGATCAACGACTTGGCCTTCGTCTGCGTCTTCTTGTTTGCGGAGCGATTATCATCGGCGTTCTGTGGTGGACAATCGTCGAAGGCCGCCAACAGGGCCTCGAGATCGCAATCGCCCATGGCTACAGACCCAGTTCGGATCGAATACATGTACCAAGCAACCAAGGCCGACCCGCGCTCCGCCTCCGAGTCCATCGGGACGGCCACCCCAGGATCCTCTACCGGATTGGCGCTCACGCTCGCATACAGTGCTAATTATGCCTTGCAACAAAAACGCCGCCCGAGATTTACTCGAGCAGCGCTAAATATTTTAATTTAATTTTTTGTGAACCTATTTTTGTGGAGCTGAGGGGATTCGAACCCCTGACCCTCACACTGCCAGTGTGATGCGCTACCAGACTGCGCCACAGCCCCATATTGCTACGTACTAGTTATACCTTACTCGACTGCAACCGGTACTTGCTGTCTCAACCGTTTGCCGGCTGCGTCTGCGAGTGTACAGGTTCCGTGTCGCTTGCTGTCGGGGCCTCCTGCGTCGGCAGAATCGCCTCGGCCGGCGGCTGGGAAGCTGCGCTCCCCGGTCCGACACTGACGACCTTACCAGGCGCCGCGGCGACTGTGGCGAGGGGTCCGGTGTTGTGCTCCACCAGCCGAAACCCGCCCGGCTCGCGCCGCAGCATCGACCAGCGGCAGTTGCCCAGCGGGCCGAACACCCACCAGTTCTGGACGGGCACGCCGAGGACACGCCCGAGGAGCGACCGGGCCGTCCCCCCGTGCAACACGAAGACGACGAGGCCGCCGGCGGTGACCGGCAGACCCTCGGCGACGATGTCGTCGAAGACGGCGCCGGCCCGTGCGCCGACCTCCTCGTACGTCTCGCCGCCGCCGCGGCGGACGTCCTCGCCGCGGCGCCAGGCGGCGTCCTCCGCGGGGAAGCGGGCGGCGGCCTCGGCGCCGGTGAGCCCGGACCACGCCCCCAGGTCGATCTCGCGCAGCCGCGCGTCGGCGCGGACGGGCAGGCCGATCCGCGCCGCGGTCTCCCGGCAGCGGCGCAGGTCCGAGGAGACCACGAGCTCAGGGTTGAGAGCCCTGATGAACGGGCCCACCAGCTCGGCCTGCCGCTGACCGGTCGAGTCCAGGGAAGGATCGGCGTGGCCCTGGAACCGCCCCGCGTCGTTCCAGGACGTCCGCCCGTGCCGCCAGAGCAGCAGCCTCACCGCGGCTCTGCCGTACCGGCTCCCGCGCCCGCCACGCCACCCGTGGCCGCGGCGGCCACCCCGGCGCCGACGGTGGCGTCCACGAACGGGATGACCGGGCAGTCCTTCCACAGCCGTTCGAGGCTGTAGTAGACCCGTTCCTCGGCGCGCAGCACGTGCACGACGATGTCGGCGAAGTCGAGCAGGACCCACCGGCCCTCGCGCTCGCCCTCGCGGCGCAACGGCTTCGCCCCCAGCGCCCGCAGCTTCTCCTCGATCTCGTCGACGGCGGCCTTGACCTGCCGCTCGTTCTCGGCCGACGCGATGACGAAGCAGTCGGTGATCGTCAGCCGCTCACTCACGTCGAGGATCAGAATGTCCTGGGCGATCTTGTCGGCGGCGGCCTGGGCGGCGGCGAGGGCGAGCTCGGTGGCTCGCGGTGAAGCGGTCACGCTGGTCGGTCTCCAAAGCAGGTAGGTGCGCGTTCCGGCGGGACGCCCGAGCAGGCGTTGACACCGCCCGATCGGAGCACCCCGGCGGGAGCGCCGGCCGCCCGCTGTCGGACGGCCGTATCAAGCGTGACACACCCACGGGAGTGCCGGCGAACATCCGTCCCGCGATCGGGTCGAATGTTCCCCTGCGCCGAGTCCCCGGGCTCGGGTCACCCGGGGTCGACGGGGGGCGGGCCGACGGCCGACCGCGGGTCGTACAGCCCGCGTTTGGCGATGTAGCGGACGACGCCGTCCGGGGTCAGGTACCAGATGGGGGCGGCCCGGGCGACCCGCTGACGGATGTCCGAGGAGGAGATCGCGAGCGCCGGCACCTCGAGGAGGCTGACCGACTCGTCGGGCAGGCTGGCGTGGCGACGGAGGTGGTAGCCCGGCCGGGTCACTCCGATGAAGTGCGCCAGCCCGAAGAGCTCGGTGTGGTCCCGCCAGGTGAAGATCTGGGCGAGGGCGTCGGCGCCGGTGATGAAGAACAGCTCGTCACCCGGCCGCTGCCCGCGCAGGTGCCGCAGCGTGTCGATGGTGTACGTCGGGCCGCTGCGCTCGATGTCGATGCGGCTGACGGTGAACCGCGGGTTCTCGGCCGTCGCCAGGAAGGTCATCAGGTAGCGGTCCTCGGCGGCGGAGACCTCGCGGTCGACCTTCTGCCATGGCCGCCCGCTCGGCACGAAGACGACCTCGTCCAGGTCGAAGAGCGCCGCGACCTCGCTGGCCGCGACCAGGTGCCCGTTGTGGACGGGATCGAACGTCCCGCCCATCACGCCCAGTCGCACGTGGGGACACTAACTCCGCGCAAAGTCGTGGCGCCTCGTCCAGAGCGCTCACGGCGGGATGTCCTGCGTCACTCCCCAGCTGAGTTGCAGTTTCCAACTCAGAACCCTACGGTGATCCGCGGGGACGGCCGGACATCGGCGACGTCCCGGCCCAGGCGGGGCATGGCCCGGCCGGGGCATGGCGGGCGACGAGGGACGGAGCGCGGGCGATGGCGAGGATCAGGGGATCAGTCGTCCTGGTGACCGGGGCGAACCGGGGGCTGGGGCGGGCGTTTGTCGAGGAGCTGCTGGCCCGGGGTGCCGCGAAGGTCTACGCGGCCGCGCGCGACCCGCAGTCGGTCCAGACCCCGGGCGCCGTACCGATCCGGCTGGATGTCAACGACCCGGCCCAGGTGGCCGCGGCGGCCGAGGCGACCGGCGACGTCGACATCCTGATCAACAACGCCGGCAGCTCGACCGGCGCGTCGGTGCTCACCGGGGACGTCGACGACATCCGCCTGGAGCTGGAGACCCACTTCTTCGGGCCGCTGCGCACGGTCCGCGCCTTCGCCCCGCAGCTCGCGCGGCACCGCACCGGCGCCGGTGCGGCGGGTGACGGCAACGCGAACGCGAACGGGCACGGGGCCGGCGCCGGCGGTGCGGGAGCCACGGGGCGCGCGGGCGCGTCCGGTGGGGCGGTGCTCAACGTCCTGTCTGCCCTGTCGTGGTTGGCGGCGCCGACGAGCGGGGGCTACTGCGCGGCGAAGAGCGCCGCCTGGTCGCTGACGAACTCCCAGCGGCTGGAGCTGGCCGACCAGGGCGTCGCCGTCACGGCGCTGCACGTCGGCTACATGGACACCGACATGACCCGCACCATCCAGGCGCCGAAGTCGGACCCGGCCACCATCGCGACGCTCGCGCTGGACGGCGTCGAGGCCGGAGCCGCCGAGGTCCTCGCGGACGACACGAGCATTCACATCCGGGCGGCGCTGTCGGGTGGGCTCACCGAGCTCTATCCGGCGCTCGCCGAGTTCTATCCCTCGCGCGAGCCCGTGGCCACGCTGACGGGCTGACCAGTCCCGTCCACCGCGTCCACCGGCGGACGGCCCTCCGGCACGCTCACGGCCGGCTGGGCCGCCTCCGGGCCGGCATCGGCGTCAGGGCCGGCGTCGATATCCGGGCCGGCCTCGATGCGGGGCCAGCCCGGCCCGGGGGTGGAGACGACGTCGCGGACGTCGATCTCCGCCCCGGCGCCGTCGACGAAGGCCACCCGCACCGGCTCGCCGCCCACCGCGGAGCGGTACACCGTGGCCGGACCGTGGCCGGAGGGCCGGTGCGTGTCGCCCCACTGCTGCAGCGACCCGAGCACGAGGCGCAGGTCGTGGCCGGCCGGGGTGAGGTGGTAGCTGTACCGCTCGCGTGACCCGGGCTCGCGGTAGGCCTGGCGTTCGAGCACCCCGGCCTCGACCAGCGTGCGCAGGCGGACGGTCAGGACGTCCGTCGCGATGCCCAGGGCGTCGCGGAACTCGGCGAAGCGGGTGCGCCCGCGGAACGCCTCGCGGACGACCAGCAGCGTCCACCGCTCACCCAGCACCTCGAGGCTGCGGGCGATGGAGCATCTCGCCCCGTCCGGCGGGGCCGCCGACCTTGGCACGCCGATCACGATACGTCGCCATCCCGCCCGCTGGCCAGGCCACGGCCCTTCCCCTCCCCCTCCCCGCCCGGGGCCGACGGCCAGAGCCACAACGAGTGACAGGGCGACGGGGCGAGCGTCGCGGCACGCGGCACTAGGCTGGCCGGGGAGCCGAACGATCCGATCGAGCCCGTCCATATGGAGCCCGCCCATATGGAGCCCGCCCAGTTGGAGCCCGCCCATGCCGAACAGCCCGCGCGCGGGTCAGCCCGCCGCTCCCGACGAGCTCATCGACCCGCGGGCGCTGCTCGCCGCCTACCACGACGTGCGTCCCGACCCCGCCGACCCGGCCCAGCGGGTGGCGTTCGGGACGTCCGGCCACCGCGGCAGCGCACTGCGGGCGTCGTTCAACGAAGACCACATCCTGGCCACCACGCAGGCGATCTGCGAGCACCGGGCGGCCGCCGGGGTCAGCGGTCCGCTGTTCATCGGCGTCGACACGCACGCGCTGTCCGCGCCGGCGCTGGCGAGCGCCCTCGAGGTCCTGGTCGCGAACGGGGTGGACGTCCGCGTCGCGCCGGCCGGTGAGGCCACTCCGACGCCGGTGATCTCGCACGCGATCCTCGCCCACAACGGGCCCGGGGGCGCCGGCGGGCCCGGGGGGCTCGCCGACGGCATCGTCGTGACGCCGTCGCACAACCCGCCGGCCGACGGCGGCTTCAAGTACAACCCGTCGCACGGCGGTCCCGCCGACACCGCGGCCACGAGCGCGATCCAGAACCGGGCGAACGCGCTGCTCGAGGCGGGTCTCACCGGGGTCGCCCGGGTCCCGCACACCCAGGCGCTGGCGGCGGCGACCGTGCACGACTTCGTCGGCGCCTACGTGGCGGACCTGCCGAACGTCGTCGACCTCGACGCCATCCGCTCGGCCGGGGTCCGCATCGGCGTCGATCCGCTCGGCGGAGCGAGCGTCCTGTACTGGCAGGAGATCGCCGAGCGACACAAGCTCGACATCGAGGTGGTGAACACCGCGGTCGACCCGACGTTCGGCTTCATGACGCTGGACTGGGACGGCCGAATCCGGATGGACCCGTCGTCACCGTTCGCGATGGCGTCGCTGCTGCGGCTGGCCGGGTCGTTCGACGTCGCGCTGGCGAACGACGCGGACGCCGACCGGCACGGGATCGTCACCCCCGGCGCCGGCCTGCTCAACCCGAACCACTACCTCTCGACAGCGATCTCCTACCTGTTCGCGCACCGGCCGGGCTGGCCGGCGGGCGCCGCGGTCGGCAAGACGCTGGTCAGCTCCGGCATGATCGACCGGGTCGCCGCCGATCTCGGACGCGGGCTGGTCGAGGTGCCGGTCGGTTTCAAGTGGTTCGTCGACGGCCTGCTCGGCGGCTCGCTCGGTTTCGGCGGCGAGGAGAGCGCCGGCGCGTCGTTCCTGCGCCGCGACGGCCGGGTGTGGACGACGGACAAGGACGGCATCATCGCCTGCCTGCTGGCCGCCGAGATGACCGCGACGACCGGCCGTGACCCCGGTGTTCTCTACACCGAGCTGACCGGGCGGTTCGGCTCCCCCGCCTACCGGCGTGTGGACGCCCCCGCCACCCCGGCGCAGAAGAAGATCCTCTCCGCGCTGACGCCCGAGGCCCTGGGCGCGACGACGCTCGCCGGGGGCGCGGTCACCGCGGCCCTGTCGGCCGCGCCGGGCAACGGCGCCCCGATCGGCGGCGTGAAGGTGGCGACGGCCGACGCGTGGTTCGCCGCGCGCCCGTCCGGCACCGAGGACGTCTACAAGATCTACGCCGAGAGCTTCGCCGGCCCGGATCACCTGGCCTCGGTGCTCGCCGAGGCACAGGTGCTCGTGGACGCCGCGCTGGCCCGCGGGTAGCCGGCCACCCCGACCGCCCCGGCCAGGCCAGCCCGGCCGTCGGGAAGGTCCCCGGTCGGGAAGGCGTCACCGGCCGGAAGCGCCGCCACCAGCTCGCGGGCGACGACGGCGGCGTGCAACCGCCACATCCGCTCCGGCGGGTCCCCGTGCAGGCCCAGGAGCTCGCGGACCCGGTCCATCCGGTAGCCGACCGAGTTGCGGTGCATGTGGATGCGCGCGGCGACCGCGGCCCGGCTGCCATTCGTCTCCAGCCAGGCGGCGAGCGTGGCCAGCAGCTCGGGCCGGTCCAGCAGCGGCCCGAGCTCGGCCCGGGCGAACGACTCCAGCCGCGCCCGCGGGACGGCCAGCAGCAGCCCGGCCAGCCCGGTGTCCGAGTGCAGGAGCTGCACGCCGTCGCCGCGATGGCGCAGCAGCGCGAGCACGGCCCGTGCCTCGGCGAGCGACGATGCCGTCTCGGAGGTGTCCCGGCCGTCGCCGACGACCACCCGCCCGGCGGCGGCGAGCACCGGCCGGTCCGATCCGACGACAGCGGCCAGACGGGATCGCACCGCGGCCAGCTCCCGGCCGACGTCGGCGGCGTCACCTGCCAGGACCGCCCACCCGAGCTCGCCGAACGCCCCGTCCCGGCGCACCGGGACGTCGAGCGCGGCCAGGGCGGCGCCCCACGCGTCGCGGCGGGCGCCGTCGTAGTGCAGCACCACGGCGGCATGGGGACGGGTGAGATCCACACCGGAGCACGCCGGCCAGGGCGGCTCAGCTGCCGGCTGGGCCCCGCCGGCACCGGCCTGCCGGGCGATGGTCTGCCGGGCGACGTCGGTCATCCCGAGGCCACCGATCGCCGGCACGTCGTGAACGGCCGGACTCGGAGGTGTCACCTGGCGTCACGTCCTTTCGGGGGTCCGCAGGATCCCCGCGATGGCGGCTCTCGACGCGCGGTGACGAATCCCCCACAACCAGGCGATCACCGGGTGCCCGCGTCGAGCGCCCCGAATAAACCCTTATGGGTCTCATGCGCAGGTTATCGAGCGGGCAGCCCGGATGATTCCGCTCCCCCACCCCACCGGACCGGCCCCGCTCCCCGTCACGCACCGCGATCGCCGGACGAGGCCACGTCAAGGCTCGGCGCCGGACGGTCAGCCGCGCGGCCCCCACAGGTCACGCACCGTCGAGAAGACCCGCTGGCCGTGGCTGACCTCGATCACGTTGCCGTCGGGGTCCGTCAGCGCGCACACGTAGCCGACCGGGTCCGGCAGGTCCTGCGGCTCCCAGTGCAGGCAGCCGGCGGCCCGGGCCCGCGCCGCCGCGTCGTCCACGTCGGCCCGGCGCGGGACCTCGATCCCGAGGTGCGCGAACGGCGTCATGATCGGATGCCGGGCGCCACGCTCCCGGACGAAGTCCACCAGCACCAGGACGAACGGCGTCCGCCACTGGCCCTCGTTGGAGAGCCAGGCGCTGCGGCCGGCGGCGTCCTCGCGGACCGCCACGACGACCAGCGGGGTCATCGACGTGTAGAAGGCGATCGAGGCGTCGAGGTCGCTGGAGGGCAGGGCGACGTGCGTCCAGCGGGCGCTGGTCAGCCCCGATCCGGATTCCTCGCCTGCCTCGGGCATCCCGGCGCTCCCGTCCGCGGCCGGCGTGTGCCCGTCCATCGTGCCGCCCCGGACCCCGTCCGTGCCAGAGCGCACCGGCCCGCTTACGACCCCGCCGAGTCCCGCGGCGGCGCGGGCGGGGCCGGGGTCGTCGGGATCCAGCCCCACCGGCGCGCGATCCGGACGGCCCCGTAGACGCACGCGGCGACCAGGCCGACCAGCGCCAGCGGGCCGAGCAGCGCGATGATCTCCTCGATACCGCGGACGAAACGGTTCCAGGATGTCCGCGCGGCAGCGACCAGCCCCGAGTCGTCATCGTCCGGCCCGGGTACGGGGTCCGCTCCGTCCTCGGCGATCTGCACCGTCAACGTCGCGAGGTCGCTGGCGTCGGCGAGGACCATCCGCTGGCCCTCGATCTGCTCGATCTGGATCTGCACGCCGTCGATGGCCTGCTGCACCGACAGCGTCTCCCCCACCGTGGTGGCCTTGGAGAGCAGCGTCGTGTAGGCGGTACGGGAGGCCTCCAGCGCGCGCTTGCGCGCCTCGAGATCGACGTACTCCCCGGTCACGTCGCGCGAGGACATCGTCGACGCCGACACCGTGCCGATCCGGCTCAGGCCGGACCGCAGCTCGTCGAACGACTCGCTCGGCACCCGCAGGGTCACGGTGGCGTACTGGCTGTCGTCGTCAGTGGTCGACGGAGTGCCGCTGACCTCGCTGGACTCGGTGTACCCCGCAAGCCCCCGCGCCGCTGCGGAGAGATCCTGGACCGCCTTGTCCACGGCACCGGCCGGCACGGACAGCGTGGCCGTGCCGTTGCGGACGATCCGCGGCTGGGCGCCGGCTGGCCGGGCGGGCTCGCCGCCGGTGCCGCCGGGCGAGCCCTGGACGGTCGACGGCGCTCCCGGGGCGATGCCGGCCGCCCGGGCCTCGCCGGGCGCCGAGGACGGCGCCGGAGCGCCGGAGTCCGCTGACACGCCGGAGTCCGTCGACCTGCTCATCTCTCCGGAACCGAGCTCGGGTGCCGGCATCGGGACGGCCGCCGTGCCCGACGAGCTGGCGTCGGGGTCATCCGTTCCGGCGGCGATGAAGCCCACCCCGAGGACCACGACGAGCAGCGCGCCCGCGCCGAGGATCAGGCGCCGGCGGCGGCGCGGGTCCGGCATGGCCGGCAGGCGGGACGACCAGGGCCGCTTGTTCCGGCCGGGCGCCCCGAACGGGCCGAACGGACCGGGAGGGGCGGCCGGACCGGGCTGCCCCGGCTGCCCGCCCGCGGCGGTGCCGGTGGTCGTCGGTTCACCCGGATCGGCCTGTCCGGTCGCGTCGGTCGGACCTGTCGGCATGGTCGTCGCCGTCGTTTCGGTCGCCATGGCGGCACCCCTCCGTCCGGCCTGCGCGGTCACCCGCGCGGGCGTCGGCGGTCACACCATGCGCCCGCCGTCGAAGGGTTGGACGCAGCGGCCCGGCGATCGGTTCACCCCGGAAGCGCCGGAAACGTCAAATCTCCCACAACGGCGCGACCACGCCGAGGCGCCTCAGGTGGGTAGCAGCCGCTCGATGAAGTGCTGGAGCTGCTCGACGTTGCGGCACTCGACCATCTCGTCGACGAGGTCGGCGTAGGCGGTGGTGGCCGAGTCGCCGGAGCCCCAGTAGCTGCGCGGCTCCGGGTTCAGCCAGTAGGAGTGCCGGGCCTGCCCGCACAGCCGGCGGAACACCGCGGCCGAGGTGGCCCGGTAGTTGTTGCGGGCATCCCCCAGGACGAGCAGCGACGTCCGCGGCCCGACGGCGTCCGGGTACTTCTCGGCGAAGACCTCGATCGCGTGGCCGTAGTCGCTGTGGCCGTCGAACCAGACCAGGTCGGCCTCGGAGGCGATCCGGGCCATCATGTCGCCCAGCTCGAGCCCGCGCAGGAAGCGGGTGACCTCGTCGGTCGTGTCGATGAACGCGAACGCGCGGACCTTGGAGAACTGCTCGCGCAGCGCGTGCGTGAGCATGAGGGTGAAGTGCGCGAAGGAGGACACCGATCCGGACACGTCGCACAGCACGACAAGCTCGGGCTTGTGCGGCTTGTGCGGCCGGTGCTTGGTCTCGATCGGCACGCCACCGGTCGCCAGCGACGCCCGGACGGTGCGGCGGAAGTCGAGCCGGCCGGCCCGGCCGAGCCGGCGCCGCGCCGTCAGCCTGGTCGCCAGCCGGCGGGCGAGCGGATACACCTGGCGCCGCAGCTCGACCAGATCACGCTGGGAGGCGCGCAGGAAGTCGACCTGGTCGGCGAGCGGCTTCACCGCGGTCCGCTCGACGGCCTCGATGCCGCGTTCCTCGGCCATCCGCCTGCGGACCTCGGAGGAGATCATCTCCTCGAACGCCCGGATGCGGTCGGCGATCGTCTGCCGCGCGATCCGTTCCTCGAGGCCGCCGCGATCGTCGTCGCCGAGCATCGCGGCGAGCAGGTCCGCGATGAGTGTCTCCGGGGACATCGCCCGCAGCACCCGGTAGATGAAGTAGCTGCGCTGCCCCGGCCCGTTCTGCGCCGCGCCGAAGGCGCTGACCGAACGGCGGGCCAGGTCGCGCAGCTTCTCGTCGTCGCCGTCGAGCAGCGCGGCGCGGAGCTGGTCGCGCATGGCCCGGCGCAGCGCCTCGATCTCCTGCGGGGTCAGCTCGGACG
Source organism: Frankia sp. Mgl5 (assembly GCF_023242985.1). Classification (NCBI taxonomy): domain Bacteria; kingdom Bacillati; phylum Actinomycetota; class Actinomycetes; order Frankiales; family Frankiaceae; genus Frankia; species Frankia sp. Mgl5. Next base: position 63,543 of record NZ_JALKFY010000853.1, read on the forward strand.
GGTCGCCGTCCCGCCGCTCCCCCGGCTGCTGCTCCCCGGCGGGCCCGCCCTCGTCGGGCAGCACGACACCGTCGCCGATCCGCGGCGGGAAGTACAGATCGAACAGCGAGTCGAACGCGCTGCGGTACAGCGGGCGCTTGCACATCGTCGCGGCGAACGCGGCCCGCAGGGCGTCCCGGTCGGCCCAGCCGATGGCACCGACCGCCCGCGCGGCGTCCACCGTCTCGGCGCTGCTCACCGGGACGTTGGCGCGGCGCAGCGCGGCGGTGAACTCGACGGTGCGGTCGAGCAGGTTCATCGGGACCTCCCGGTCCTGCGTCAGTTGGCGCCGAGCTTGAGCTGGCTGATGGCGCGGGCCTGGTCGCTGGCGTGCTTGAGGACCACGCCGAGGGTGGAGGTGACGGCGGCGTCGTCCATGGTGTCGAAACCGAGCGCGAGAACGGTCTGGCCCCAGTCGATCGTCTCCGCGATCGACGGGGCCTTCTTGAGCTCCATCGCCCGCAGCGCGCGCACGATCCGCACCAGCGACTCGGCCATCTTCTCCGGCAGCTCGGGCACCCGGGCGAGGACGATCTCCTTCTCCCGGGCTGCCGAGGGGTAGTCCAGGTTCAGGTACAGGCAGCGGCGCTTGAGCGCCTCCGACAGCTCGCGGGTGGCGTTCGAGGTGAGGACGACGAACGGCCGGCGGGTCGCCTTCACGGTGCCCAGCTCGGGGATCGTGACCTGGAAGTCGGAGAGCACCTCCAGCAGCAGGCCCTCCACCTCGACGTCGGCCTTGTCCGTCTCGTCGATGAGCAGGACGGTCGGGTCGTCCCGCCGGATCGCGGTGAGCAGCGGACGGGAGAGGAGGAACTCCTCGCTGAAGATGTCGTCGTGGGTCTGCTGCCAGCTGGCGGTGCCAGCGGCGGCGTCCCCGGCGGCCTCGCCCGTGGCGCCGGAGGCCGACTGGATGCGCAGCAGCTGCTTCTTGTAGTTCCACTCGTAGAGCGCGCGGGCCTCGTCCAGGCCCTCGTAGCACTGGAGCCTGATCAGCTCGGCGCCGACCGCCGCGGCCAGCGACTTGGCGAGCTCGGTCTTGCCGACACCGGCCGGCCCCTCGACGAGCAGCGGCTTGCCCAGCCGGTCGGCGAGGAAGACCGTGGTGGCGATCGCCTCGTCGGCGAGGTAGCCCGTCTCCCGGAGCCGCTCCCGGACATCAGCGACGTCTGCGAACGCGTATCCCTGCAACGACATGGCCACCTTCCGGTCCAGCGCCTAGCACCACCACGGTCCATAGTGCCAGTGGTTGGCAGCACATGACGGATTGACGAGGGATGACGGGCTTCCGGAGTGCTCCGGAGTGCTCCCGAGTGCTCAGGAGACGGCTGTTCCGGCCTCCCGGAAGGCCACCCGCAACGCCCACGTACCGCCCGGTCACACCAGGTGGCCGTCCCCGATGCCCACCCAGGTCGTCGAGGTCAGCTCGGGCAGGCCCATCGGCCCCCGGGCGTGCAGCTTCTGCGTGGAGATGCCGATCTCGGCGCCCATCCCGAACCGCTCGCCGTCGGTGAAGCGGGTCGAGGCGTTCACCATCACCGCGGCGCTGTCGCAGGAGGCGACGAACCGGCGACTCGCCGCCAGCGACCGGGTCACGATCGCCTCGGTGTGGCCGCTGCTCCAGCGCCGGATGTGGTCGAGCGCCTGGTCCAGCGAGTCGACGACCCCCACCGCCATGTCGAGCGAGAGGTACTCCGTCGCCCAGTCCTCGTCGGTGACCGGCACGGCGGACGGGTCGACCGCGCGCACCGTCTCGTCACCGTGCACGGTCACGCCCGCGTCGCGCAGCGCCGTCAGCACCCGGGGCAGGAACTCCGCGGCGATCCCGGCGTGGACGAGCAGGGTCTCGGCCGAGTTGCACACCGACACCTTCTGCGTCTTCGCGTTCAGCGTGATGGCCAGCGCGGTGTCGACGTCGGCGTCGACGTCCACGTACACGTGGCAGTTACCGACGCCGGTCTCGATGACCGGAACCGTCGACTCCTCGACGACCGCGCGGATCAGGCCGGCCCCGCCGCGCGGGATGAGGACGTCCACCAGGCCGCGCAGCCGCATGAGGTGCTTCACCGAGTCGTGGTCCGCCCCCGGGACGAGCTGCACGCCGTCGGCAGGCAGCCCCGCGGCCACCGCAGCCTCCCGCAGGACGTCCACCAGCACCCGGTTGGAGTTCAGCGCCGAGGCACTGCCCCGCAGCAGCACCGCGTTGCCGCTCTTGATGCACAGGCCCGCCGCGTCCACCGTGACGTTGGGCCGAGCCTCGTAGATGATCCCGATGACGCCGAGCGGCACCCGGACCTGGCGCAGCTCCAGCCCGTTGGGCAGCACCCGCCCGCGGACGACCTCACCGACCGGGTCCTCGAGCGCCGCGACCTGGCGCAGGCCGTCGGCCATCGCCTCGATCCGCTCCGGGGTGAGGGTCAGCCGGTCGACCAGCGCGGCGGACGTGCCGGCGGCCCGCGCGGCGGCGGTGTCCAGGGCGTTCGCGGCGAGGATCTCGGCGGACCGGTCGAGCAGCGCCGCGGCCATGCCCAGCAGCGCGGCGTCCTTGGCCGCCCGCGACAGCGGGGCGAGCTGCCCGGCGGCCTGCCGGGCTCGGACCGCGCTGGCGCGGACGTCCTCCGCAGAGGTGTTCATGACCGAATTCCTCCCGACTGTCCGCGACGGCCGGCGTGGACGCGGGCCCGGCGTCGACGGCGCGCCGCTGTGCGCCGTTCCCTGAGGCTACCGGCGGCGGGTCAGCGACGGGTGAGGAGCAGGACGAGGTCGTCGCGGTGGACGACCTCACGCTCGTAGGACGGGCCCCGCTCGGCCGCCAGGTCCATCGTCGAGCGGCCGAGCATGCCCGGCAGCTCGACGGAGTCGAACTCGACCAGCCCGCGCGCCACCGGACGGCCCCGCGGGTCGACCAGGTCGACCGGATCGCCGGCGGAGAAGTCCCCCTCGACCTTGGTGACCCCGGCCGGCAGCAGCGAGGCCCGCCGGTCCACCACCGCGGCGACCGCGCCCTCGTCCAGGTGCAGCCGGCCCTCGGGAGCGGTGGCGTGGGCCAGCCAGAGCAGGCGGGACGGCCGGCGCGGGCCGGTCGGGTGGAACACCGTCCCGATCTCCTCGCCGGCCAGCACCGCGGCCGCGTTGGCCGCAGAGGTGACGACCGTCGTGACGCCACCGGACGCCGCCATCCGCGCGGCGTCGATCTTCGTCGCCATGCCGCCGACCCCGACGCCGGCCGCGCCGGTGCCGCGGGCGGTCAGGCCGTCGAGATCGGCGTCCGAGCGGACCTCGCGCACCATGCTCGCCGGCCCCAGCCGCGGGTTCGACTCGTACACGCCGTCGACATCGGAGAGCAGGACGAGCAGGTCCGCGGAGACCAGGTGGGAGACGATCGCGGCGAGCCGGTCGTTGTCACCGAACCGGATCTCCTGGGTGGCGACCGCGTCGTTCTCGTTCACGATCGGCACGACACCGAGGGCCAGCAGCCGCTCCAGGGTCGTGCGCGCGTTCCGGTAGTGCGTCCGCCGGATCACGTCGGTGGCGGTGAGCAGGACCTGGCCGACCCGGTGCCCGGCCCGGCCGAACGCGCCGGCGTAGCAGTGGACGAGCGAGCTCTGGCCGACGCTCGCCGCCGCCTGCAGAGTGGCCAGGTCACGCGGCCGCCTGGTCAGCCCGAGCGGGGCGAGACCGGCGGCGATCGCACCCGACGACACCAGCACCAGGCTGCCGGCCCGGCCGGCGACGGCCGCGACCAGCGCCTCGACCCGGCCGGCGTCCAGCCCACCGGCCGCCGTGGTCAGCGACGACGAGCCGACCTTGACGACGACCCGGTTCGCTTCGGTGACGAAGGAACGGACCACGGCCTAGCCACGCCCGCCGTCGGCGTCACCGCCGGAGCCACCGCTGTCACCGAAGGCCGCACTGTCACTGAAGCCGGCACCGTCACTGAAGCCGGCACCGTCGCCGTCGCCGAAGTCGGCACCGTCACCGAAGTCGTCAGCGGAGTCGCTCAGGGCCGTCCGCTGTGCCCTGGTGAGCCGCTTGGACGTCCGCAGCCGCAGGTCGGTGCCCCGCGGACCGAGCGGCAGGTCGGAGACCACTGCTCCACCGCGCGCGCCGGCTCTCGTGCCCCCGGACCCGCCCACGGTCGCGATCGTGACGGCGGTGTCGACGGCGCCGTAGCCCGCCTCGCCGTAGCCGTCGCCATCCCCGCCACCGGCGGCGAGCAGCGCCTCCCGGCCGGACAGCGTCGGCTCCCAGTCGAAGGTGACGGCACCGATCGTGACCGCGACCCCGGGGAAGGCACCCCGCTTGGCGAGCTCCTTCTCGACGCCCAGCCGGGCCAGGCGGTCGGCCAGGTAGCCGATCGCCTCCTCGTTGCTGAAGTCGGTCTGGCGCACCCAGCGCAGCGGTTTGGTCCCGCCGACGACGAAGCCGTCGCCCTCGGCCCGCACCGTGAAGTCCGGCTCGTCCACCGCGCGCGGGCGCAGCACGATCCGGGTCGCGGCCGGGCTGGGCGCGGCGGCGCGCAGGCTGGCGACGAGCTCGGCGAGGGCGAGCGCGAGCCCGCGGACCCCGTGCCGGCTCGCCGTGCTGATCTGGTGCACGGCCAGACCGCGGGCTTGCAGGTCAGGGGTGACCAGCTCGGCGAGCTCGGCCGCGTCCGGGACGTCGACCTTGTTCAGCACCACGAGACGCGGGCGGTCCGACAGGTCGGTCGTGTACGCGGCGAGCTCCGCCTCGATCACGTCGAGGTCGGTGAGCGGATCACGGCCGGGCTCGAGCGTGGCGCAGTCGAGAACGTGGACGATCAGCGAGCACCGCTCGATGTGCCGCAGGAACTCCAGGCCCAGCCCCCGGCCCTGGCTGGCACCCGGGATCAGCCCGGGGACGTCCGCGACCGTGAACGGGCGATGGTCACCGGCCTGGACGACGCCCAGGTTCGGGACCAGGGTGGTGAACGGGTAGTCGGCGATCTTGGGACGCGCGGCGCTGAGCACCGAGACCAGCGAGGACTTCCCGGCGCTCGGGAAGCCGACCAGCGCGACGTCGGCCACGCTCTTGAGCTCGAGGACGGCGTCGAGCTGCTCACCCGGCTCCCCAAACTCGGCGAAGCCGGGCGCCTTGCGGCGGGCCGAGGCCAGCGAGGCGTTACCCCGCCCCCCGCGGCCGCCGTGCGCCAGGACGTAGGTGCTCCCCGCCCCGACCAGGTCGACGATCTGCTCGCCGTCGGGCGAGAGCACGACGGTACCGTCCGGCACCGACAGAACCAGGTCGTCGCCGTCCGCGCCGTGGCGGTTGGAGCCCTGGCCCGGACGGCCGCCGCCGGCCCGCTGATGCGGGTGGAAGTGGAAGTCGAGCAGGGTCGTCACGCCGCTGTCGACGCGCAGCAGCACGTTGCCGCCGCGGCCGCCGTTACCGCCGTCCGGCCCGCCCAGCGGTTTGAACTTCTCACGGTGGATCGAGCAGCAGCCGTGCCCGCCGTCGCCGGCGGCGGCGTGCAGAACCACCCGGTCGACGAACGTCGGCATGATCTGCCACCTCTCCTAACTCCGCGGTTGACCGCGGTCTGACGCACAAGAGCGCCGCGCATGCCACACCGGAGGGGCTGTGGCTCGCGCGGCGCCCTGTGAACGACTACGACCCGGGCGACGGCCCACACATCCCCGGCGGCATCGCGCCGCGGTTCTGGCAGGTCTCCGAATCGCCGGACCTCTTTGGGCTGGTCAGGCCGGTACGGCGGCCTTCTCGGCACGCTCGGTGTCGGCCGAGACGATGTTCACGACCCGGCGGCCCCGCTTGCGGCCGAACTCGACGTGGCCCGGAGCCAGCGCGAACAGAGTGTCGTCCTTGCCGCGGCCGACCAGGTCACCCGGGTGGAAGTGGGTGCCCCGCTGCCGGACGATGATCTCGCCGGCCTTGACCAACTGGCCGCCGAAACGCTTCACGCCGAGCCGCTGGGCGTTCGAGTCACGGCCGTTGCGCGAGGAGCTCGCGCCCTTCTTGTGCGCCATCTCGTCAGGCCTTCCCCGTCTCGATCCCGGTCACCTTCAGGCGCGTGTACTTCTGGCGATGGCCCTGACGCTTGTGGTAGCCGGTCTTGTTCTTGAACTTGTGGATCCGGATCTTCGGACCCTTGACGACACCGACGACCTCGGCGGTGACCTCGACGGACGCCAGAGCGTCAGCGTCGTGTGTGACCGACTCGCCGTCGACGAGCAGCACCGCCGGAAGGTTCACGGCCGCGCCCGGCTCCCCGGAGAGGAGTTCGACGTCGACGACATCGCCGACGGCGACCCTGTGCTGCTTGCCGCCGCTGGCAACGACCGCGTACACCAGATCTCCCTGCTGTTGGATCTCGCTTGGACCGCCTGGAGCGGCCCGTCAAGCCTGCCTCACGAGCTGGGCGCCCGCGGCACGCGGCCTCGCCGGTGCGACATCCGCGCCCGCAACCATGCCCGCACATGCCCGCACCCATCGACCCGCATCCGCGCTCGCGGGTCATGAGGCCCGCGAGTACCGACGCACGCTCAGGACGCGCCTGTCTCGTGTCCATCCACCTTACAGGTCATCCGGGCAAGGGTGAGACACGCCCACCCGGCACGACCATCGATCGACCACAGAGAAGATCAAAAAGAAGACGCAGCCCGGGGGACATCAATGAAAGAACGATAGAAGAACACGGAAAGACACACTGCGATGGGGACACGGGCGATAGGCGGGTTCCGAGAGGGTCATGTTGCCTATGACCCGGACGGGCCATGGTGACGAACGAGTCGCGGGGAAAACATGTGGGGTCCTCCAGCGCGGCGACGAGGGCCGTCCCCACCAGGACGGGTCGCCGGCGGAGCGCACCGGCGGTGCCTGCCCTGGGGGGCACGCGAGGAGGCACGTGACCCCGCGTCACACGACGCCGCGCGACGTCCGCGCCAGGCTCGCGGGCGCGCGGGCAACGGGACTCACCGCGAACCGAGTCCCCGTGGCTCGAGTCGCCGCACCCCTCGTGGGGGCGGGCCGAGTCGGGTCGGGGCGGACCCCGCCAGGCGGGGTGAGCCGGGCGGACCTGCGGACCAGAGGATTCAGAGGGGGCGATCGGGGTGCACTGGCATTACGTGACATGGGCGGCAGGCGCCGCCACGATGGCCGCCCTTGCCGTCGCCTGCCTCCCGCTGATCGCGGCGGCGGTCGCCCCGGCCGCGGCGCAGCCGTCACCGCGCCGGACTGACTCCGCCCCCGCCGTGCCCGGTCGGGCGGCCCCCGCGGCGACAGGAGTGCTCATCATCCTCGTCGTGTTGATGGCAACCGAGCTGACCTTCGACGGGCTGGTCGACCCCCCGGCCTGGGTCCGGGCCGGATGGGCGATCACCACCGCGGTCGCGGCTGCGTGGCTCGCCGCCCACGGCCGCGAGCTGACCACACCGGCCCCGCACACCACCACCCGCACCGGCGGCGCGTTGCCCACGACCGGCAGCGCGGGAGCCGCCAGCGGCACGATGCCCGCAACCAGCAGCGCGGGACCGGCTACCAGCGGCACACGGCTGACGACCAGCCCGGCCGACGCCGACCCAGCGGGGCCGGCCCGGATGGCGGACCCGCTGTCCGAGCAGGACGATCTGGTCCAGACGCTGGTCATGGCCTCGTACGCCCTGCAGATGGGGGACGAGCCCCGCGCGCGCCAGGCCGTCGACGGAGCGCTGCGACGCTCCCGGGCAACCCTCGACGAGCTGATGCGCCAGCGCGGCTGCCACGGTCTCGTCCGAGCCACCCCGGCAGCCGCCGGCCGCAACACCCCGAACCTCTACTGACCCCTCAGCCGGACAACCCACGCAGATAGGGTCGGCGGCCGAGAGAAGTGTGGCGGGTGAGCGAGTCCGTGGACTCGCTC
>NZ_JALKFY010000853.1:71464-106666 GCF_023242985.1 Frankia sp. Mgl5
CGCGGCGCCGGGGGGGGGGGGGGCGGGGGGGCGCGGCGCGGGCCCCCCCCCCCCCCCCCCCCCCCCACACTTCTGTCGTACGTGGGACTCACCCGCCGTGACGGGTGAGGGGGTCAGGTGCTGGTGGCTTCGGAGGGAACGGGGATCGGCTGGGCGGTGTCCGTGGGCTTGGAGACCGGGCGGGATGCGCGACGGCGACGGGCGCGGGCCGGCTTCTCGGCGCCAGCCGGAGTGCCCGCACCGTTCGTCCCGGAATGCAGCACGCTGTCCGGATCGTCGGTGTTCGCGAACACCGGGATTCCGCCGGAACCCGGCCGCGACTCACCGTCGACCGTGGTGCCCTCGGCCCCGCCACTGACGCCGCTGCTGTCGACGCCGTTGCTCTCAGTGCCCTGATCGCTTCCGGCTCCAACCGTTACGGCGATCCGGGCGGCCCGCGGTGCGACGGCGTCCGGCAAGGAGACGCCGGTCTGAGCGGCCGGGTGTTCACCAGGAGCCACCGCCTCCGCCGACCCCGACACCCAAGCCGATCCAACTGCTCCAGACGAATCAGTCGATTCAGCCGATGCGGAGCCGTTCACGGACCCGAGGGCATCGTCCGAGGAGATATGCGCCCCGTCCACGGCCGACGAGACCGCGGCAGCCACGAGGGCCGGACCAGCGGGCTTTGTCGCGTGCCGTGCGCGGCGGCCCGTGGAGGTACCGGCCGCCTGGGCCGGAGCCTCCGCCGCCGGCTGGCTCGCCGACGACGCCACCGTCTCCCTCTGCTGCGCCCCGTCCCGCGACTGCGCGTCCCTTGAGTGCGCGGAGTCGAGGTGGACGAGCACACCGCGCCCGTTGCAGTGGGCGCACGGCTCGCTGTAGGCCTCCAGCAGACCCTGGCCCACCCGCTTGCGGGTCATCTGGACGAGGCCCAGGCTCGTCACCTCTGCGACCTGGTGGCGGGTCCGGTCCCGGCCGAGGCACTCGGTGAGCCGGCGCAGCACCAGCTCGCGGTTGCTCTCCAGCACCATGTCGATGAAGTCGATGACGATGATGCCACCGATGTCGCGCAGCCGGAGCTGGCGGACGATCTCCTCCGCGGCCTCGAGGTTGTTCTTGGTGACCGTCTCCTCGAGGTTGCCGCCCTTGCCGGTGAACTTGCCGGTGTTGACGTCGATGACGGTCATCGCCTCGGTGCGGTCGATGACCAGTGAGCCGCCGGAGGGCAGCCAGACCTTGCGGTCCAGCGCCTTCGCGAGCTGCTCGTCCACCCGGTACTCGGCGAAGACGTCCCCGGTGCCGACGTAGCGGCGGACGCGGTCGCGCAGGTCCGGGGCGACCGTGTCGACGTAGCCCTCGACGGTCGCGGCCTCGTGCGACCCCTGGACGACCAGCTCGGTGAAGTCCTCGTTGAAGATGTCGCGGATGACCCGCACCACCAGGTCGGGCTCGCCGTAGAGCAGGGACGGCGCGCTGGCCTTCTGCGCCTTGCGCTGGATGTCCTCCCACTGCGCGACGAGGCGCTCGATGTCGCGCTCGAGCTCAGCCTCGCTCGCGCCCTCCGCCGCGGTGCGGACGATCACCCCACCGTTCTCCGGAGTGATCTTCTTGAGGATGCTCTTCAGCCTGGCGCGCTCGGTGTCCGGCAGCTTGCGGCTGATTCCGGCGTTCTGGCCGTCCGGCACGTACACGAGGTAGCGGCCGGGCAGGCTCACCTGGCTGGTCAGCCGCGCGCCCTTGTGCCCGATCGGGTCCTTCGAGACCTGGACGAGCACCGACTGCCCGGACTTCAGCACCTGCTCGATCTTGCGCGGCCGGCCGTCGAGGCCCGAGGCGTCGTAGTTGACCTCACCGGCGTACAGGACGGCGTTGCGGCCCTTGCCGATGTCGACGAACGCCGCCTCCATGCTGGCCAGGACGTTCTGCACCCGCCCGAGGTACACGTTGCCCGCGTACGACGCCGAGCTGGCGCGCGTCACGAAGTGCTCGACCAGGACGCCGTCCTCAAGCACGGCGATCTGGGTGCGGTCACCGTTGTGCCGGACGATCATCCGGCGCTCGACCGACTCCCGCCGGGCGAGGAACTCGGCCTCGGTGACGATGGGTGCGCGGCGGCGACCGCTGTCGCGGCCCTCGCGCCGGCGCTGGCGCTTCGCCTCCAGCCGGGTGGAACCGCTGACCCCGCGGACGAGGTCGTCGTCCCGGCGCGTCTCGCGCACGTGCACGACGGTGTTCGGGGGGTCGTCGGGGATCGGCGTGGTCTCCGCGCCGGTCCCGGAACGGCGGCGGCGCCGGCGGCGGCGGCGAGATCCACCGGCGCGGTCATCGTCCGAACCGTCCTCGGCCGAGTCGTCCGCGCCGTCCTCGAGGTCCGCGCCGTCGTCGGCGTCAGACTCGGTGTCGGTGTCGGTGTCGGCTCCGGAGTCGGCTCCGGCCACCAGCTCGGCTTCGGAGTCGGTCTCCTCCGCCTCGTCGAACGTCTCCCTCGTCGGCGAGCGACGTGAGCGGCGGCGGGAGGACCTGGGCTCACGCTCCACCGGCTCGGCTTCGAGCTCGCGGTCGTCGCGCTCCTCGGCCTCGTCGACCTGCTCCTCGGCAAGGTCGCTGGTCTCGGAGATCTCGTCTTCGCCGCGGGCCCGGCCGCGGCCGCGGCGGCCGCGGCGACGGCGACGGGTTCCGCCCGGTCCGGCGTCGTCGCCGTCCGCGTCGGACGAGTACTCGCCGCCGTCGAACGCCTGCTCGCTGCTCTCCGTCTCCAGCGCCTCACCGAACTCCGCGGTGTCGTACGCCACCGCGTCGTCGGCCGCGTCGACGATCTCGTCGGCCGAGGCCACGTCGTCGAGGTCCGCACCGGCGAGGCCGCCGCGACCGGTCACGACGGGCTCTGCCGGCACGTCGTCGGCGTCACGACGGCGGCGGGGCCACGGTTCCACGACCGCCGGCTCCGGCTGCTGGAAGGTGATCATCGCCACCGGGCGGCGGGCCGACTGCCGGGTCACCGGCGCGGGGGCGGGCGCCTCGGCGCCGCTGGTCCATGTCGGGGCGACCGCCCGCGTGCGCCGCCGCGAGGTGCGCTCCGCCCGCGGGGGCTCGGGCGCACCGACCGCCTCGGGACCGGGGGCGGTCTCCGTTCCGGCGACCGCCTCGGGACCGGCCGCGGGGGTGGCTCCGGTGGTTCCGGCGCCCGCCACAGCCGCTGTGTCCGCCACCGTCGCGGCAATCACGGGCTCCAGCGAGGACGCGACCGCCGGCTGAGCCCCGGGCGCGTCCGTCGCGGCGGCGCCAGTCCCGGCAGCGCTGGTCCCGGCGTCCGCGTCGGCGGTGGCGTTCGCCGGCAGTTCGTCGACCGGCTCCGCGAGCGGGTCGACGGTCTCGTCGATGGCCGGCTCGGGAGCCGGCGACGTGGCCGCTACCACCTGCGACGTGGCCGCGACAGCCGGCGGGGTGACCGCGTCGGCCGCCGATTCCGGGGCTGTGGCGGTGGCCGGGGCGGAGGCGGCGGGAGTCTGCCCGACCGCCGGCTCGCCCGCGCTGGACGACGCCGAGGCGGCGGATTCGCTGCCCGGCGCACCCGTGGGAGTGCCGGTCTCGGCCGCCGGCTCGACCTTCGTGGCCGCCCGACGAGCACGGGTGCGACGCGGCTTGGTCACGGCGGGGGCAGCCTCGCCCGACACCGTAGTGTCAGCGAGCGCATCGGACGCGGTGACGTCGCCCTTCGCGACCTGCCCGGGCGAGCCGGGGACGTTGTCCGCTCCGGCCTCGGGCGCCGCGGTGGCGGACGACGTGGTCTCGGAGGGAGCGGGGGTGGCTGTGGTGTCGGGTACGGCCTCGCTGACTTCTCGGGAGGCCCGGCGCGGCCGGGTCGTCCTCGCCCGCCGGGCCGGCTTGGCCGGCGCGGCTTCGGGCGCCGGCTCGGCGCCGGCCTCGACCAGCGGTACCGCGGCGTCAGGCGCCGCGCCGTCGGACACGGGGAGAGCGCCGGACGCGGCACCGGCACCAGCGCCAGTGGCGGAATCGGCCGCGTCCACGGCGGTCTCGCCACCGGCCGCGGCGGCAGGCGGGCCTGCCTCCTCAGGTGGCGGCCCGGCCGGTCGGCCGGCCGCGCGGCGGCGCCGGGTGGGGCGTTGCGGAGCGGTCTCGGCGGTCGCGCTCTCAGGGGCCGCAGACTCAGCGACAGCTGTCGCGGGAGTCACCGGCTCGGGAGCCGTCGCCGCAGGGGCCGCGGTATCGGCAAGGGTGTTGTCGGAGGGCACGGTCTCGGAGGGCGTTACCTCGGAGCGCGTGGCCTGGTCCTCGGTGATCTGATCTTCGGGCACGGGTTATGAAGCCTCTCGGGCTCCCGGGCGCGCTGTGTCAGCAGTCGCGGCCGCGCAGAAGCCACTGTCTCGGTCCGACGGTTGTGCCGCCGGCAATCCTGCGACGCCCTGCATCACGCTTCGAGTTGACCCACCAGCCGGGCAGCCTCGTCGCGGTCCGGTACCAGCGGGTCCGCCAGCGTTCCGTCCTCGCGCAACCGGCCCTGTTCGAGTCGTGTTGGCTCGGGCGGCACCGGGACGCTGAGAACGGCGACCGCGGAAAGGGCGGTCAGCACGTCGTCGGGTCGAACGGCGGGCGTCGTGTGCCGTACGACCACGTCCAGTATCGCACAGGTGTCGTTCTCTGCACGGCAAACGGCCCAGACCACGGCCTCGCGCACGTCCACGCGGCGCCGTCCGTCCTTGGTGGCCCGCTCGACCGTGAGTGACTCCCGACCCAGCAGCTCGGCGACGGCGACGTCCAGATCGGCGATCGCGACGCCGGGCATCCGCAGCCGCCACCGGGACGCGTCGATCCGGTCCGGCAGCGGCGGGCTGTCCGCCGCGACGCAGTGCAGGACGTCCAGCCCGGGCGGGAGCGCCGCGTCGAGTTCCGCGCGTACCTGCTCAGGCTCCATCGGGGCCGACAGCGCGACCTCGAAGTACTCGGCCTCGCTCGCGGCGCCGGTGGGTGCCGCGCCGACCCACGACACCCGGGGATGGGGGCTGAACCCGGCCGAGAACGCGACCGGTATCCGGGCGCGACGCAGGCCGCGTTCGAAGGTCCTGGCTATGTCGCGGTGCGACAGGAAGCGCAGCCGCCCCCGCTTGGCGAACCGGACCCGCACCCGGGCCACGACCGGCGGGGGCGGCGGGCCCTCAGGTCGACGAGGCACTGACCCGCGCCAGGTCGGACGGAACAGGGGAAGGAGACGACCCGGCAGGGCCCGGAGCATCGGTACGACCCACCGGGATCACCGGGATCAGTGTGCGCCCGGTGGGGCCGATCTGGTTCTCGGTTCCCATCGTCGGGCACACCCCACAGTCGTAGCAGGGGGTCCAGCGGCAGTCGTCCAGCTCGGTCGCGCGCAGGGCGTCCTGCCAGTCGGCCCACAGCCAGTCACGGTCGAGGCCGGCGTCGAGATGATCCCACGGCAGGATCTCGCGCTCGTCGCGCTCGCGGGTCGTGAACCAGTCCAGCGAGACGCCGAGCCCGGTGAGCTCCGCCTCGCACGCGGCCTCCCAGCGGGCGAACGAGAAGTGCTCGCTCCAGCCGTCGAAGCGGCCGCCGTCGCGCCAGACCCGCTCGATCACCCGGCCGACCCGGCGGTCACCGCGCGCGAGCAGCCCCTCGATGATGCCCGGACGCCCGTCGTGGTAGCGGAAGCCGACCGCCCGGCCGACCTCACGGTCGGCGCGCACGGTGTCCCGCAGCAACTTGAGGCGCTGGTCGGTCACCTCATGGGATGCCTGCCCCGCCCACTGGAACGGCGTGTGCGACTTGGGGACGAACCCGCCGATCGAGACGGTGCACCGGATGTCGCGGTGACCGCTGGCCCGCCGGCCGGCCCGGATGACCTCGCGGGCGAGATCCGCGATCTCCAGGACGTCCTGGTCGGTCTCGGTGGGCAGGCCGCACATGAAGTAGAGCTTCACCTGCCGCCAGCCGTTCGCGTAGGCCGTGCTGACCGTGCGGACCAGGTCCTCCGCGCTGACCGTCTTGTTGATGACCTTGCGAAGCCGCTCCGAGCCGCCCTCTGGGGCGAAGGTGAGCCCACTGCGGCGGCCGTTGCGGGAGAACTCGTTGGCGAGGGTGACGTTGAAGGCGTCCACCCGGGTGGAGGGCAGGCTCAGCGCCGTGTTGGTGCCCTCGTAGCGGTCGGCCAGGCCCTTGGCGATCTCGCCTATCTCGCTGTGGTCCGCGCTCGACAGCGACAGCAGGCCGACCTCGGAGAAACCTGAGGCCGTGAGCCCGGCGTCGACCATCTCAGCGACGGCGGTGATGCTGCGTTCCCGCACCGGACGGGTGATCATCCCGGCCTGGCAGAACCGGCAGCCGCGGGTGCAGCCGCGGAAGATCTCCACGCTCAGCCGCTCGTGCACCGTCTCGGCCAGCGGTACGAGCGGGGCCTTCGGATACGGCCAGTTGTCGAGGTCGGTCAGGGTGTGCTTGGCGGGCCGCTCCGGGACGTCGTCCCGGTTGCGGGTGACCGCCGCGATCCGCCCGTCCGGCCGGTAGCTGACGTCGTAGAACTCCGGGACGTAGACCAGCTTGCGGCGGGCGAGACGGTGCAGCAGCTCCGTGCGCCCACCGGGCGCGCCGGCGGCCTTCCAGGCTCGGGTGATGTCGGTGATCAGCAGGACGGCCTGCTCGCCGTCCCCGAGGACGACGGCGTCGACGAAGTCCGCGATCGGCTCGGGGTTGAAGGCCGCGTGCCCGCCGGCGATGACGACCGGCCAGGTCAGGCCGTCGCCCGGGGCGGCACGGTCCGCGGTGCGCAGCGGGATGCCCGCGAGATCCAGGGCCGAGAGCAGGTTCGTGTAGCCGAGCTCGGTGGAGAAGCTGACCCCGAAGAGGTCGAAATCCCCGACCGGGCGATGGCCGTCCACCGTGAACTGCGGTATTCGGTGCTCGCGCATCAGGGCCTCGAGATCCGGCCAGACCGAGTACGTACGCTCCGCGAGGACGTCCGGCTGCTCGTTGAGGATCTCGTAGAGGATCTGGACGCCCTGGTTCGGCAGCCCGACCTCGTAGGCGTCGGGGTACATCAGACACCAGTGGACCGCGGCGTCGCCCCAGGGTTTGACGACCGCGTTCCCCTCGCCGCCGACGTACTGGACGGGCTTCCGGACCCGTGGGAGCAGCGGCTCCAGGAGGGGAAACAGCGACTGTCCGGACATGCCCGCGAGCCTACGGCACCGGAGGGTGGCCGACCGCCCCAGCCCTCAGAGCGCGTAGGGGTCCGAGCGCGAGCGCAGGCGGACGTTCTGCAACAGCCCGACCGCGATCATGTTCGCGAACATCGAGGAACCGCCGTATGACAGGAACGTCAATGGGAGGCCGGTCACCGGCATCACACCGAGACACATGCCGATGTTGACGAAGATCTGGAAGGTGAACCAACAGACCACGCCGGTGGCGATGAGCGCCCCGAAGGAGTCCTGCGAGTGGAAGCCGATCGTCAGCGCCCGCCAGAGCACCACGCCGAGCAGGACGATCACACCGCCGGCCCCCAGATAGCCGAGCTCCTCACCGGCGACGCTGAACACGAAGTCGGTCTGCTGCTCGGGCACGAACTGGCCCTGGGTCTGCTGGCCCTCGAACAGACCACGACCGGTGATGCCGCCGTTCGCGATCGCGGTCATCGCCTGGTCGACGTTGTATCCGGTGGACGACGCCGCCTTGTTCTCGGAGACGAACGAGGTGAGGCGTGCCTCCTGGTAGGGCTTGAGCAGGTGGAACTGCAGGATCGCCCCGCCGAAGAGGACCCCGCACAGGATCAGGCCGAGCACCCAGCGCCGCGGCGCGCCGCTCACCGCCAGCATGCCGAGGGTGACGAACACCAGCACCATGACCGTGCCGAAGTCGGGCTGCAGCATGATCAGGGCCATCGGCACGACGGCGAGCCCGAGCACGAGCAGCACGTCGCCGTGGCCCGGCGCGCCGCGCCGGATGCCGGTGTGCCGGTCCTCGTGTTTCTCCCCGAGGATCATCGCCGCCCCGACGACGAGCGCGACCTTGGCGAACTCCGACGGCTGGAGCTGGAACCCGGCCGGGAGCACGATCCACGAGTGGGCGCCGTTGACGGTGGTGCCGACCAGGAGGACGGCGATGAGACCGACCAGCGAGCCGAGATAGACGAAGGGCGCGTACGCCCGCAGGATCCGGTAGTCGACCAGGGTCGCGGCGGCCCCGAGCAGCAGGCCGATCATCAGGTTCAGCAGGTGGCGTTTCAGGAAGGTCTGTGGGTCTCCCCCGGTCTCCTCCAGCCGCTGGCGGGTCGCCGACCAGACCAGCAGGGCTCCGAGGAGGGCCAGCGCGATCACGCTGATCTGCAGCGGCCAGTCGAGCCGGCGCAGCGGCGAGTGCCGCCCGGACGCGCGGTCGCGCAGCTGCCCGATCCGCCCCCGGACCAGCACCGGGGAGGAACGCAGCGCGGTGGGACCCTGCTCCTGCGTCATCGTTCCCCTCCTCTGCTGCCTGTGGACGGCCACTCACCGCCCGCTGTTCTCGTCGCCGGGTCTCGTCGTCAGCCAGGGCCGGTTGGGCCCCGTGCCCGAGCCTCCTGCTCACCGGCCCCTGGTGTGCCGGATACCGCTGTCGTCCCCGGCGGCGCCGTTCCGGCCAGCACGACCCCCGTCGGCCCCGTTCCCGTGAGCGTGGCCGGCACCGTGCCCGTTGGCACCGATCCCGGCAGCGCCGCACCCGGGGCCGTCGTACCGGCCGCGCCGGGCGGGGCCGCGGGGGTGCCGGAGGCCGCGGAGAACGTGCCGTCGCGACTCAGCTTGGGCAGCTCGGCCGGTGGCTTGCCGCCGGGCAGCGCCCCGGGACGTCCCACGCCGTAGAGCGCCTGGTAGATCTCCTTGGCCACGGGCGCGGCGTACTCGGCGCCGGTTCCCGACTCCGGGATGCTCACGACGACCGCGAACTGGGGGTCGTTCGCCGGGGCGAACGAGGCGAACCACGAGGTGTCGCCCTTGCCCTCGACCTCGGCGGTTCCGGTCTTGCCGGCCACCGGGACCATGTCGCTGGGCCAGTCGGCGAACACCCCGGTCGCCGTGCCGCCGCCCTCGGTCGTCACCCCGCTCAGGCCGCCCCGGATGTAGGCGAGGATCTCCGGCGAGACGGGCAGCTTCCCGACGACCTTCGGCGCGATCGGCTTCACTTTCGTGCCGTCCGGCGAGATCGTGGCCCTGGCGAGGGTGGGCTGGTAGATCGTCCCGCCGTTCGCGATGGCCGCGTAGGCGGTGGCGAGCTGCAACGGGCTGGCGGAGAGGTACTGCCCCTGCCCGATGGCGAACTGGACGGCCGCACCGGCGTTGTACAGGTATCCGTCGACGCAGGCCTCGGCCGCGTATTTCCGGAAGCGCTCGGCCTTCGCGGGGTCGGGTTCCTCCGGGTAGCCGTTCTGCGCGCGCCGGCAGTAGGAGTCCTTGAGTTCCTCCCAGATCTTCTTCGCGCCCTCCCGGTCGACGACGGACCCGGCGGTCTCGCCCGGCAGGTCGATGCCGGTACGCCGACCGAAGCCCATGGCCTCGGCCATGTGGATGAAGTACTCCTTCGGCTCCGGGTAGGGGCCACGGCCGTTACGCAGGCCGCCGTCCGCGACCCAGGCGTCGTAGGCGAACTTGTCGAAGATGACGTCGCAGGAGATGACCAGCGCCTGGTGCAGCGTGATCGGGCCGGCGGACGAGCCGTCGAAGTTGTGGAAGATCTGGTCGCCGACCTGCAGGGTCGGGGCGCAGTCGTAGGTCTGGTCGCCGGTCGCGCCCATGTTCTGCATGGCGACGGCGGTCGAGACCACCTTGAAGGTCGACCCGGCCGCCGCCGAGCCCTGGAAGGCGCGGGAGAGCAGCGGCGTCCCGTTGGCGGGGTCGGACAGCGCGGCGTAGTCGTTCTGGGACACGCCACCGACGAACACCGACGGGTCGTAGGACGGCAGGCTGGCCAGCGCGACGACGCCGCCGGTGCGCACGTCCAGCACCACCGCGGAGGCGGACCGGGCTCCCCCGCCGAGCGAGTCGAGCGTCCTGGCCAGCGCCTCCTCGGCGGCGCGCTGGACGTCGAGATCGAGGTTGAGCACGAGGTGGTCGCCGCTGACCGGCGGGGTCGTCGACGCGGTGCCCGCGACCCGGCCGAACCGGTCGACCTCGAGGCGTTCCACGCCGTCCGCGCCGCGCAGCGCGTCGTCGTAGGTGTACTCCAGACCGGAGACGCCGATCAGGCTGTTGAGGTGGTAGCCCTTCTCGTCGCCCTGCTTGTCGAGCTGGTCCTGCGAGACGGGGGCGAGGTAGCCCAGCTCGTGCGCGGCGAGCCCGCCGTTCGGGTACTCGCGGACGGCCTGCAGGTCCGCGGACACGCCGGGGAAGCGGTCCGGGTGCTCGATCACCGCGAGCGCCTGCGCCGGGGTGACGTCCTTCGCCACCGGGACCGGCTGGTAGGGCGAGCCGTTCCAGCAGGGCGCCCGCACCGTGGCCGAGCAGAAGCGGACCCGCTGCTCGAGCTCGGCCAGCGGCGCCCCGATGACGGTGGCCAGCCGGTCGAGCACGGCCTTGCCCTTGTCCGCCTGGCGGTCGATGGTCGACCGGTTGACCGAGATGACCAGCGAGGTGCGGTTGCGCACCAGGGGCTGGCCCTCGTCATCGACGATCATGCCCCGGGTGGCGGGGGTGACCACCTCACGGACGCGGTTGGTCTCCGCGACCTGGCGGTAGCGCTCGCCGTCGAGGATCTGCAGCACCCACAGCCGGGCGCCGAGCGTCACCAGCAGGGAGAGCACGAGGACCCGCAGGATCAGCAGCCGGATGCGCATCCGGTCGGTCACACCCGCCTCCGATCCCCGTGCAGGCGGCGGGAGGCCCCCGCCGCGAGCGGGAACAGGAACGGCGTGACGAGCAGGGCGTAGAGCCCGGCGGCGATCGCGCGCACGATGGCCTGGCCACCGGTGAGGGCCGCGTCACCCAGGATCGACGTCGTCGCCGCGTGGCCCAGGGTGCCCAGCGCCGCCGCGGCGCCGACCGCGGCGAGCGGCACGACGATCGAGCGCTCCGCCGCGTTCATCACCAGGCCGACGAGATACCCGACCAGGCACAGGACGAGCGCGGTCTGCCCGATCACATGCGTGGACAACAGGTCGGCCACGAGCCCCACAGCGAAGCCCAGGACCGCGCCGAGCATCGGCCCCTCGATCAACGCGATGATCGCGAGCAGGACGAGGACCAGATCGGGCCGGCCGAGCGGCGCACCGAGCCGCGCCACGACCGAGACCTGCAGGACGACCGCGACCAGCAGCACCACCACCGCGGCCACGAACGTGCGCGGATGCAGGCTCTCCTCGGAGGTTCCGGTATCCCACACGGCCGACCTCAGCCCGCACCCGCGGCCGCGGGGACACCCGCACCGCCCTGCGCCTGACCACCCTGCGCCTGACCACCCTGGGGCTGCCCGGCCTGGGGCTGCCCGGCCGGCTGCTGGGCGCCGTCGGGCTGGGCGGGCGTGGACGGCTGGCCGGCCGGCGGCTGCGCGGCGTCGGGCGCGGGCGCCGGGCGGGGCGGGAGGACCCGGTCGCCCGGGTCCGCCGGTGGGCCGCCGATCACGACGCCGACCATGTCGAGCGTGCCGACGGAGACGAAGGGACGGACCTCCGCGGTGCGCGAGAGCCCGCCGACGTCCACCACCTTGGTCACCTCACCGATCGGTACGCCCGCCACATAGTCAAGACTACCGAACGTCACCAAACGGTCACCCTTTTTAACCTGGTACGAGGCGTCATAAAGAGTGAAGGTCAGCGAGCTCGGTCCCTGCCCACCAGCCACCGCGCCGAGCAGCTGGGTCGTCTCCAGCCGGGCGCCGATCCGGCTGGTCGGGTCGCAGAGCAGTTTGATCACGGCGGTGCTGTCGGTCACCGAGGCGACCGTCCCGACCAGGCCCGACGCGTTCACGACCACCTTGTCGACGGCGAGGCCATCCCGGCGGCCGGCGTTGATCGTCACCGTCCAGTCCATCCCGGTGACGTCGCCGACCGCGATGACCCGGGCCGGGACGATCGTGTACTGGCCCTTGTCCGCGAGCAGGCGCAGGTCGGACAGATCCCCCGCCAGCCGGTCGATCTCGGCCCCGTCGGCGATCTGGCGCCGCAGCGCGGCGTTCTCCTCACCGAGCCGGTCGGCGCGGTCGTGATAGCGGTTCGGGTGGGTCAGCGAGGAGACGGTGCGCCCCACCGGGCGGGTCACCGTCGTGACCGCGTTCTCCACGCCGCCGACCGCCGAGTGCAGCACCCCGCGCACCCCGGTCGCGGAGTCACCCGTCCGGTAGTCGAGCGTGATCAGCGTGAAGGCGAGGACGAGCAGCGCGGCGATGACGAGGCGGGAGCGCCTGGTGTCACGTCCCACGTCGGTCCTCCGTCACCGGTGCCGTCCTCCTGCCGTGTGGTCCGGATGGCTGCCGGCCCACGGTTGTCACAAGGTTCCGGTGATGTTTCTACCGGGGCCGCGACAAGCCCTCGAGCCGGGGCCGGCCGGCCGCCCGGCCGCCGAAACGGCTGGACAAGCCTTGGCCGGCGCTGTCACAACGCCCTCGACCGGCACTCTCACAACGCCCTCGACCGGCGCCGCCACGACACGCCGCGCCCGCAACCGTCGATCTTCCTGGTCGGACGAGCGGCGGGCCGGCTGGGTTCCCGGCCCCGGGCCGCGGTCAGCGTTTCGGTTCGGAGATCAGGACCTGCTGGAGCGCCTCGAACTCCTCGACGCACTTGCCCGAGCCCATCGCCACCGAGTGCAGCGGGTTCTCCGCGATGTGGATCGGCATCCCGGTCTCGTGGCGCAGGCGCTCGTCGAGCCCGCGCAGCAGCGCCCCACCACCGGTCAACACGATCCCGCGGTCCATGATGTCGCCGGAGAGTTCCGGAGGGCACCTGTCGAGGGTGACCTTCACGGCGTCGATCACCGCGTTCACCGGCTCCTCGATGGCCTTGCGGATCTCCTCGGCGGTCACCACGATCGTCTTGGGCAGGCCCGTGACGAGGTCACGGCCGCGGATCTCCGCGCTCGGCTCGTCCGGGATCTTGTGCGCCGAGCCGATGGCCATCTTGATCTCCTCGGCGGTCCGCTCGCCGAGCATCAGCGAGTACTCCTTCTTGACGTAGGAGATGATCGCCGTGTCGAGCTCGTCACCGGCCGTGCGGATCGACTGGCTGGTGACGATCCCACCGAGGGAGATGACCGCCACCTCGGTCGTGCCGCCGCCGATGTCGACGACCATGTTCCCGGTCGGCTCGTGGACGGGCAGGCCGGCACCGATCGCCGCCGCCATCGGTTCCTCGATGATGTAGACCTTGCGGGCCCCAGCCTGGTAGCCGGCGTCCTTGACGGCCCGCTGCTCCACCCCGGTGATACCGGACGGCACGCACACCACCAGCCGCGGCTTGGCGAAGTGCCGGCGGCGGTGCACCTTCTGGATGAAGTAGCGCAGCATCCGCTCGGTGGTCTCGAAGTCGGCGATCACGCCGTCCTTCAGCGGGCGGACGGCCACCACGTTGCCCGGGGTGCGCCCGATCATCCGCTTGGCGTCGGTGCCGACGGCGAGGATGCCCGAGGTGGTCGTGTTGATCGCCACCACACTGGGCTCGTTGAGGACGATCCCCCTGCCGCGGACGTAGACGAGCGTGTTGGCGGTACCAAGGTCGACGGCCATGTCACGACCGAGGAATGACAGCGAACTGGACATCGTCGGGTGCCGGCCTTCCCGGGGGGCGCGAGGTGGGACGGGTCCGGGCGGCGCACGCGGGCGTCACCGACCGGCCCGTCTCCGACCAACGCGCGAAACGCGTACAGAGTTCGTCGAGCGGGCGGGACGGCCCGGATGCGCCGCGCGAGAACACGGTCACGGCGACCGCCTGAAAGGCCGTTCGCCGCAGCCCGCCGGACACGTTCCGGGCAGTTGAAAGCGTAGACCGCCCCCGGTGGGGTCGCCGCGCCGACCGGGAAGCGTGTCACCCCGCGCGTAGCGGGGCGTGCACGGCACGCCGGTCGGCGCCAGGCCATCCGGGACGGTTGCCGAGCGGGCGGCGCAGCGCCACCGATCGGGCGCCGGGCTCCGAGCGCAACCGCCCCGGATCGGTGACGAAACGCCCGCCGGGACGGCTCGGCCCGCCCAGCGGCCCCACGGGGGTGCCACCGCGACGGGACGCCGCGCGGCCGGCGGTTCACCCGCAACGGTGCCGCCGGCCACCCTCGGACGGGCCGGCCGGAGCCAGGTGGGTCAGCTCAGGCCGGGGAAGAAGAGGTCGATCTCGCGCTTGGCCGACTCGGGCGAGTCCGAACCGTGGATGAGGTTCTGGCCGATCTCGAGCGCGAAGTCACCGCGCAGCGACCCGGGAGCCGCCTTCACCGGGTCGGTGGCGCCGATCAGGCCGCGCAGTGCCTCGACCGCGCGGGGCCCCTCGGCCACCAGCGCGACGAGCGGGCCGGAGGTGATGAACTCCACCAGCTCGCCGAAGAACGGCTTGCTGGCGTGCTCGCCGTAGTGGGTCTCGGCGACCGAGCGCTCAAGCGTGCGCAGCTCGAGTGCGACGATCTTCAGCCCCTTACGCTCGATGCGGCCGACGACCTCACCGACGAGGCCGCGGCTGACGCCATCGGGCTTGACCAGGATGAGGGTGCGCTCGGCGGACACGGGACTCCTTCAGAATCGTTTCGTCATCTTCGACGTGGTAGGGGCGCCCGGACCGCGTCTACGCGACACCGGTTGGCCCCTGGCAAACCTACAGGGTCGGCGTTCACCGCCGGTCCGCGCAGCCCCCCGGACCACCCGTCAGAGCACCGCGCGGGCAACACCGGGATCACCAGGCACATCAGATCATCGCCGGCCGGCGGACGGTCAGCGACGAAGCAGGTGCCGTGCCTCACCCACGGTCACCAGCGAGCCGGTGACCAGCACACCCGTGCCGCCCAGCTCGCCCTCCTCCTCCGCGAGCCGCACCGCGGCCTCGAGGGCGTCGTCCAGCCGTGGCGCGACCTCGACCCGGTCGGCATCGAAGACGTCCACCGCGATCGCGGCCAGGTCGTCCGCGCCCATCGCCCGCGGTGACGTGCTCTGGGTCACGACGACGCTGCTGAGTACCGGTTCCAGGGCGGCGAGGATGCCCTCGGCGTCCTTGTCTCCGAGCATGCCGACGACGCCGACGAGGGTGTCGAAGCCGAAGGCCTCGCCGACGGCGGCCGCGAGGGCCTGCGCGCCGGCGACGTTGTGCGCGCCGTCCAGGATGATGGTCGGCGAGCGCCGCACGACCTCCAGCCGGCCGGGCGAGTCGGCCTGGGCGAACCCGGCGAGGACGGCGTCGGCGTCCAGCTGGCCCTGGCCGCCACCGAGGAACGCCTCGACGGCCGCCAGCGCGACGGCCGCGTTGTGTGCCTGGTGGATGCCGTGCAGCGGCAGGAAGACCTCCTCGTACGTCCCGCCCAGACCGCGCAGGGTCAGCACCTGGCCGCCCACCGCCACCCGCCGGCCGACGACGCCGAACTCCAGGCCCTCCCGCGCGACGGTGGCGCCGACCTCGGCGCTGCGCCGCAGCAGGACCTCGGCGGCGGGCAGCGACTGCTGCGCCAGCACCACCAGGGCGTCCGGCCGGATGATCCCCGCCTTCTCCGCCGCCACCGCCTCCACGGTGTCACCCAGCTCCGGATGGTCGAGGGAGACCGGCGTGATCACCGCGACGCCCGCGTCGACCACGTTCGTCGCGTCCCAGGTGCCGCCCATGCCGACCTCGACGACCCCGGCGTCCACGGGCGAGTCGGAGAAGGCGGAGAACGCCATCGCGGTGAGCAGCTCGAAGAACGTGACCCGCTCGGGATGGCGGCTGTCGACGAGCTCCGCGTAGGGGATCACGTCGTCGTAGGCCCTGGCGAACACCTCGGCGTCGGCGGGCACGCCGTTGATGCTGATCCGCTCCGTGACGCTTTCCATGTGCGGGGAGGTGTACCGGCCCGGCCGCAGCCCGAAGCCCCGAAGCAGCGCGTCGATCATCCGCGCCGTGGACGTCTTGCCGTTCGTCCCGGTGATGTGGATGGACGGGAAGGACCGCTCCGGGTGCCCCAGCAGGTCGACGAGATCCCGCATCCGGTCCAGGTCCGGGTGCATCCGGTGCGGGAACCGTCCGGCCAGTGCCTTCTCCACCCGGGCGAGCTCGGCCGCGTCGTCCGGCGTGCGCCCCGTGCGTGCGTCTGTCACGGAGCCGAGGTTATGGCATCGGGACGCCCGTTCCGAGGCCGCGGCCGGCGCGGGCACCTCGCCGTCGCCGAGGCCACGGCGACCGGTGCCGGGGCGGCCGGCCGCGATCTCGTCAGGCGGACTTCTCCTGGCGCGGGCCGCGCTTCGACGCGGCGACGTCGCGTGGCACCAGGGTCGGGTTGACGTGCTCGAGCACGACCTCCCGGGTGATCACCGCGCGGGCGACGTCCTTACGGCTCGGGATGTCGTACATCACCGAGAGCAGGACCTCTTCCATGATCGCGCGCAGCCCGCGGGCGCCCGTCCCGCGCAGGATGGCCTGGTCCGCGATGGCCTCGAGTGCGTCGGTGGTGAAGTCGAGGTCGACGCCATCCAGCTCGAACAGCCGCTTGTACTGGCGGACGAGCGCGTTCTTCGGCTCGGTGAGGATCCGGATGAGCGCCTCGCGGTCGAGGTTGGAGACGCTGGTGATGATCGGCAGCCGGCCGATGAACTCCGGGATCATTCCGTACTTGAGGAGGTCCTCCGGCATGATGTCGCCGAAGACGTTCGAGGCGTCCGGGTCGTCCTTGCCGTGCAGCACCGCGCGGAACCCCAGCGACTTCTTGCCGATGCGCGACTCGATGATGCGGTCCAGACCGGCGAAAGCCCCACCGACGATGAACAGGACGTTCGTCGTGTCGATCTGAATGAACTCCTGGTGCGGGTGCTTGCGGCCGCCCTGCGGCGGGACACTCGCCGTCGTTCCCTCGAGAATCTTCAGCAGCGCCTGCTGCACGCCCTCGCCGGAGACGTCCCGGGTGATGCTGGGGTTCTCCGACTTCCGGGCGATCTTGTCGACCTCATCGATGTAGATGATGCCGGTTTCGGCCTTCTTGACGTCGTAGTCGGCGGCCTGGATGAGTTTGAGAAGAATGTTCTCGACATCCTCGCCGACATACCCGGCCTCGGTGAGCGCGGTCGCGTCGGCGATGGCGAACGGGACGTTCAACATCCGGGCCAGCGTCTGCGCCAGCAGGGTCTTGCCGCACCCCGTGGGACCCAGCAGCAGGATGTTGCTCTTCGCGAGCTCCACCTCGCCCTTGCCGGCGTCACCGCCGGAGGCACCGCCCGCCTGCACCCGCTTGTAATGGTTGTAGACGGCCACCGACAGCGTCTTCTTCGCCGTCTCCTGACCGACCACGTACCCGTCGAGGAACTCGTAGATCTCCCGGGGCTTCGGGAGCTCCTCCCACTTGAGCTCCGAGGACTCGGAGAGCTCCTCCTCGATGATCTCGTTGCAGAGATCGATGCACTCATCGCAGATGTAGACGCCGGGGCCGGCGATGAGCTTCTTCACCTGCTTCTGAGACTTACCGCAGAAGGAGCACTTGAGCAGGTCACCGCCATCACCGATGCGTGCCACCGAGGACTCAGTCCCTTCGTCCAGACGATGGTGTCGCCTGCGTGTCGGGGGCGGTGGGCACCGCCCGGTCGTCGCGTGTCTGCCTGTATCCGTCCCCGTGGGGACGGTACCCCGCGGGGGCGTCCGGTGAGAGCCCAATCGCTGGGCTCATACCGGTCAGCCTACGGTCATCGGGCCCGTCCCCGCTCGTCCAGACGGCCCGTTCGGCACCACCGCCCGATCGGGCGTCCGGAAGGGGACGGGAGGATGCCAACCCGTCGCACCCGGCCCGCCACCGACGAGCCCCTCGCGTGCCGCGCCACCAGGGCCGCCGGGCCCGCGGCCCGGGTCCGACAGAGGAGGCGGCGCCCCGGAGGCGCCCACCGGGGCCGGCCCGGTGAGCCCCGCCGTGCCGGGCCCGGCGGGGCAGACTCGGCGCCGACTCAGCGCGCCGAGGCGAGCCGCGAGGACTTCCGGGTCTTGATCACTTCGTCGATGATGCCGTAGTCCTTGGCCTCGTCAGCGCTGAAGATCTTGTCGCGCTCGATGTCCTTGCGGACGGCTTCCTCGGTGCGCCCCGTGTGCTCGGCGAGCATGTGCTCCAGCAGCGACCGCATACGCAGGATCTCGCGCGCCTGGATCTCGATGTCGCTGGACTGGCCCTCACCCTGCGCCGACGGCTGGTGGATGAGGATGCGGCTGTTCTGCAGCGCGAACCGCTTGCCGGGGGTACCGGCCGCGAGCAGCACCGCCGCCGCGGACGCCGCCTGGCCCATGCAGATCGTCTGGATGTCGGGACGCACGAACTGCATGGTGTCGTAGATCGCGGTCAGCGACGTGAACGACCCACCAGGCGAGTTGATGTAGATCGAGATGTCGCGGTCCGGGTCCTCGGACTCGAGGAACAGCAACTGCGCCATCACGTCGTTCGCCGACGTGTCATCGATCGGCGCGCCGAGGAAGACGATGCGCTCCTTCAGCAGCTTCGAGTACGGGTCCATCCCGTACTCACCGCGGGACGTCTTCTCGATGATGTTGGGGAGGACGTACCGGCTCTGCGTTCCGTAGTAGCCCTGTGGTCCGTGCATGGTGACTGCCTCCGAGGAGAGCGGGTGACGAGGGTCGGGACGGCTCGCTGCCGCGGCGGGCGTCAGCTCACCGGTCCTTCGCTGGGGACCTGGCGGGCCCGCTGGACGACGTGGTCGACGAAGCCGTAGTCCTTCGCCTCGTCCGCGGTGAACCAGCGGTCGCGGTCGGAGTCCCGCTCGATCTGCTCGACGGGCTGACCGGTGTGGAAAGCGATGCGCTCCTGCATCATCCGCTTGGTGTAGAGCATCTGCTCCGCCTGGATCGCGATGTCGGACGCCGTTCCGCCGATGCCACCGGAGGGCTGGTGCATCATGATCCGCGCGTGCGGCAGCGAGTAGCGCTTGCCCGGCGCGCCCGCGCAGAGCAGGAACTGGCCCATCGACGCGGCGAGCCCCAGGGAGACCGTGGCGACGTCGTTCTCGACGTACTGCATGGTGTCGTAGATCGCCATGCCGGCGCTGACCGAGCCGCCGGGCGAGTTGATGTAGAGGAAGATGTCCCGCTCGGGGTCCTCGGCGTTCAGCAGCAGGAGCTGCGCGCAGATCGCGTTGGCGATCGAGTCCTCCACCACCGAGCCGAGGAAGATGATCCGCTCACGGAGGAGACGGTTGAAGACCTGCTCGTCGAAGCCGGGGCCAGCCTGTCCAGGCGAGCGGAGACTCGGGCCCGGGACAGCCAGGCCAGGGGCGGCGATGTCACTCACGGTCGGATCCTCGGCTTCCTTCGGCGGCGTCTGATTGACCGGCTCGACACTATCTGTGACACGAGCCGGTTCCGGTGCTTCTCCTTCGATGTTCGCGCTCGGCGTGAGGCCGAGCCAGTCCGGCATCGATGTGCGTCGAGGGCCCGTGACCAGCCGCCGGCCCCGGCCGCACACCCGTCGTCACCATGCCGGGCGACAGCGTGCCTCTCGGTGTCCATGCGTGGCACCGGACACGCCGACGGCCTCCGAAACTCGCGTTCCGGAGGCCGTCGGTCGAATCCACCCGCCGTGCCGCGCACCGCGCCCCACGGCCGCAGCCCGGCGCCCGTGGCGCAGGGCGGCGTCGTCACAGGGGCGGCCGCTGCTCGGCGGTCGTTACCTGGAGATCGCTACCTGGCAGTCGTTACTTGGTCTCGGACGCGGGCGGCTCGGAGTCGCCCGCGCCGTCCGCGTCCGTAGCGGTGGCGGTGGCCTCGTCGCCGGCCTCCACCGAGGGAGCCGCCGCCGGGACCTCAAGCTCCTCGGCATCCAGCTCGTCCGAGATGTCCGGAACATCGTCCTCGGCCTCGCCCGACGGACGGCGCGGCAGGTTCAACTCCACCGCGTTACCCTCGGTGTCGACGACCTTCGCGTTCTCCAGCAGCAGGAACAGCGCCTTCGTGCGGAGGACATCCGCCATCAGGGCCGTCAGCCCCTCGCCCTGCGCGAGCTGCTGGGCGTACTGGTCAGGCTGCACACCGGCCCGCTGCGCGCGCATCAGGATCTGCTCCATCAGCTCACCCTGGTCAAGGCCGATCGACTCGGCGTCGATCACCGCGTCCAGGATGAACTGCGAGCGGATCGCCTTGCCCGCCGAGCTGCGGACCTCCGCGTCGAACTCCTCCGACGACTGACCCAGCGTCTCCAGGTAGGTCGCCCGGTCCGTACCGATGTGCTCCAGCTCGTGCCCGAGACGGTGCTCACGGGCCTCCAGCTCACCGGCCAACACCGAATCCGGCACCGGCACCTCGACCAGCTCGATCAGCTTGTCGAGCATCTTGTCGCGGGCCTCGCCCAGCTGCTCGACCTTCCGGTTCGACTCAAGCCTGGTCCGGACGTCGGCGCGCAGCTCCTCCAGCGTGTCGAACTCGCTGGCCGTCGTCGCGAAGTCGTCGTCGAGCTCCGGGAGCTCCTTCTCCTTCACGCCCCGCACCACAGCGGTGACCTGCGCCGTGCGGCCCGCGTACTCACCGGCGAGCAGCTCGGTGTCGAACGTGCGCTCATCGCCGTCCGACGCGCCGGTGATGGCCTCGTCGATCCCGTCGATCAGGTTCCCGCTGCCGACCTCGTACGACATGCCGGTCGCGGTCGCGTCCTCGATCGCCTCACCGTCGACCGACGCCGACAGGTCCAGCGAGACGAAGTCGCCCTCCTGGACCGGGCGCTCGACCGGCTTCAACACGGCGAACCGGTCACGCAGGTTCGTCAGATGCTCCTCGACCTGCTCATCGGTCACCGTCGCCGGCTCGACGACGAGCTCCAGCTCGCCGAACTCCGGCAGAGTCACCTCCGGGCGCACATCCATCTCGGCCGTGAAGACCAGCTGCGCGCCATCGGCGAACTCGGTGATGTCCACCTCGGGCCGCGACAGGACGTCCACCTCTTCGGCCTGGACGGCCTCCGAGTAAAGGCGCGGCAGCGCCTCCTGGATCGCCTCGTCGAGGATCACACCGCGCCCCAGGCGCTGGTCCAGAATCCGCGGCGGGACCTTGCCCGGGCGGAATCCGGAGACGCGCACCTGGCGCGCCAGCTTGCGGTAGGTGGCATCGACGGACGGCTTGAGCTCGTCGAAGGGCACCTCGACGGTGAGCTTGACCCGGGTCGGGCTGAGGGTCTCCTTGGTGGCCTTCACGGCGCGGCGGTCTCCTGGTACGACGTTGGACGGGGTGACGCGCCGAGGGTATCGGTCGGGGCGGGGAGACTCGAACTCCCGATCTCCTGCACCCAAAGCAGGCGCGCTGGCCACTACGCTACGCCCCGAGGCGTTGCCCCCACATCCTACGGGGTAAGCTTCCCTCCATCACCTACGCGGGTGTAGCTCAATGGCAGAGCCCCAGCCTTCCAAGCTGGCCATGCCGGTTCGATCCCGGTCACCCGCTCGTCGATGGGTTTGCTATGCCCAGGGAACCTGGGCCTGGTCGACTCGCCATGTCTGCCGGGGGGCGGTGCCCCCCGTGGCCCCCTCGGCGGGCGGGGTTTTGGGGGCGGCCTGCGGCCTGCGGTGGTAGCCCCGACACCGGGCTGCGCCCCCGACCACCGGTTCCCGAGGGCGGCCTGCGGCCTGCGGTGGCAACCCCGACACCACGCGGCATCCCGGACACAGGTCCCGAGAGGTACCTGCGACAGCATCCCCGGCGCTAGGCCACTCCCCCCGACCACCAGGGCGACTCCACCCCTGACGCCTTCCCCGGCACCCTTACCAGCCCCAGCATTGATGCGTGACGGGTGAGTGAGTCCATGGACTCACTCACCCGTCACAGTTGTTTTCTAGCGCCCAGGTTGTGGTTGTTTGAGGTCCACGGTGGCGGCCCTGGCGCTGGGCAAAGTGCTATCAATCCCCGGCAGGAGCCCGGGCGGTGGGCCGCCGCCCGGGCCCCTGCCGGGCAACGTCGACGGGGCGCAGCGCCGACCCCGACCGGCGCGGACCACAGCCCACCACCTGCGGCGAAGGGGCCCGACGGCAGGCACGCCACCGACCACGGGTCGGGAGGAGCGGCCGAGGTCAGCAGGCGCGCGGGGTCGGTAGGCCTGCGCCGCGCGGCAACGCGGTGCCGGTCGCGGTTCGGGTGACGACCGGCAGCCGGCCGGAGGGTGGCACCGCGCCGGCCAGCACCGCCGCCAGCGCCTTCATCGACGCTGGGTCGCGTGAATAGCTCGCCAGCCACGCCCCGGCGGCCATCGGCGGACGGTAGGGCGTCCCGGTCGACACGACCACGGTCCGCCGATCGGTGACGGGCGGCGGCGAGTTCCCGACCAGCACCACCCGGACCACAGCCGTACCCGCTCCCGAGGCGCCTGCCGCGGGCGGCGCTGGCGGGCGGCCGGAGCCCTGGGCGACCAACCGGGCGCCGATCCCCCGGGCGCCCAGTGCGTCCACGAGCATCTTCGCGGCGCCCGACGGCCCGGAGACCTCCACCGCCGGCCGCGTCCCGCCCGCACCTGCGCCGGCGGGGCCGTGGCTGAGCGGGAGCAGGTCACATGTCGGCTGGTCAAGGAGTGTGATCGCCCGCTCGGCGATCGCGGCCGCGGTGGCCGCCGCCTCCTCGGGGGTTCGGGCCGCGGCGGGCTCGGTGTGCGCCAGCCTCCACTTCATCCTCAGGATTCGACGTACCGAGGCGTCGATCCGCTCCGGAACGATCGCCCCGGAGCGCACAGCGGAAACCACAGCATCAAGCGCCTGCGTCAGGTCCGGCGGCATCAGCAGCATGTCGACGCCGGCCTGGACGGCTCGCACCGCCGCGCCGCCGGGCGTGTTGTGCTCGGTGATCGCGGCCATGTTCAGCGCGTCGGTGACGATGACGCCGTCGAAGCCGAGCTCGTGGCGCAGCAGGCCGTCGACCACCGGCTTCGACAACGTCGCCGGCGCGGCCGGGTCGAGCGCGGGGACGTTCAGATGACCGACCATGACCATCGGTACGCCCGCGGCGATCGCCGCCCGGAACGGCGGCAGGTCGAGCGCCGTCAGCGCCGCCCGGTCCCTGGTGATCGTCGGCAGGTCGGCGTGGCTGTCGACGGACGTCGCGCCGTGCCCGGGAAAGTGTTTCGCGGCCGCGGCCACCCCGACCTGCCGGTATCCCTCGACCGCCGCCGCGGTGAACCGCCCGACCGCCGCAGGGTCGTCGCCGAAGGAGCGCTCACCGATCACGGGGTTCGCCGGGTCGCTGTTGACGTCCGCGTCCGGGGCGAAGTCGACGTTGATGCCCAGGGCGCGCAGGTCCGCGCCGGTGATCTGCGCGGCGTCCCGCGCGTCGGTGGGACGTCCCGTCGCGCCCTGTGCCATCTGGCCGGGCAGCAGGGTCACGCCCTCCCGGACGCGCAGCACCGTTCCCTGCTCCTGGTCCGCGGCGATCAGCAGCGGGATGCTGGCCGCCGCGCTCAGGTCCGCGGACAGCGTCTTGACCTGGTTCGGGTTGACGATGTTGTCCGGGAGCGCCCCCGGGCCCGTCCCACCGGCGTCGAAGTAGATCACGCCGCCCAGGCTCCGTCTCGCGACGGCTTCGGCGGCCGTGTCCACACCGGACGTCCGCCGGTTCGCGGCGACAACGGCCGGGCTCCGGTCGGCGCCCGTGGTACCGAAGACGTATCCCATCATCATCTGGCCTACGCGCTGCTCCAGCGACAGGCCGGCCAGCGTGGACTCGACCCAGCTGTCCTCCTCGGCCGAACCGGCGCCGGGGCCGCTCCCCGCACCGCCCGGGTCGGCGGCCGACAGCTCGTCGGCGCCGGTTTCCGGGCCGCCGGCGGGGTGCTCCGCGGTGCCGCGCCCGGATTCCGCGCCCGCCGCGCCGCCGCCCGGGTCCCCCGCCCCGGCGGAGCCGCCTGCGGTGTCGCCGTCGGCGAGGCTGAGCCGGTCCGCCATCGAGCCGCCCGCGTCGGTGCCGCGGACCGCCCAGGCGAACGCCGTGACACCGGCCAGCGCCGCCAGGACGACCACGAGCGCCACCCCGACGACCCGCACACGCCGCATGACCATCCCCTCGTCCGCGAGTCGCCCGATCCGTCTCCTCGCACCGTCTGTGACCTCACCTGCCCGGACCGGACCGCCCGAACCGGCCGGGAGCCGGAACCGGCCGGGAACCGAAACCAGCCGGCAACGGGAGCGAACCGTACACACCATCATGGATCGCCAAGCGGGGTGGGGTGGGCGCGGAGCGGAGCGCACGGGGACGTACGTTGCGAGGTGACCGTCGCGGCGCCTCCGAAGGTGCCAAGACAGGAGGCGTCATGAACCGTCGAGCACTGTTGCCGGTCGCCGCATGCGCGGGCGTCGGGATCAACGGCCTGCGGCTGCGCGCACGGATGCGGGCACTCGCCGTCATCGCACCGGCCGACGAGCCGGTACATCCCTCGCACGTCTTTCTGCTGGCGGACGGCGTCCGCCTCGACGAGCCGGCCCGGCGGGCGGCGAGCGCGCACGCGCTGCGGGAGGGCCTCACTGTCCTGGACCTCGTGCCGGCCGAGCTGCCCGCGCACGAACTGCTCGACCTCGCGCGGCTGGTCGATCCGGCGCGTTACCGCGCCCAGCGGCTGGAACGGGGGCGCGGAGCCTTCCGCGCGCTGCTGGTCGACCGGGACGTCCTGGAGCGCGCCGGGCTCGACCTGAAGGACCCGAGCCGCGTCGACCTGGTCGCGGCGACGGCGGCCCTCAAACTGCTCGCGCCCGCGTCGACGGATCTGGCGATCCTGCCGGGCCTCACCGCCGCGGACGGCTTCACACCCCCGGACGGCGGGCCGCCGACCGGGTCGGCGGACGGGTCGGATCGGGTCGCGGTGCAGTTCGCCGCTCGCCCGTGGGAGCCCGGCCAACCGTTCTTCCCTCTCGCCCGCGACCTCGCGGTGGCCGCCGGGGCCACCGCGGCCCCGGGCTGGGCGCTCGGCGCGGCGGTGCTGTCGTGGCTGCAGCCGCTGGTTGTCGGCGCCGGGCGCATCCGGGTGCCCGCCGCCGACCTCGTCCGCAGCCCGGTGACGCGCCGGCGGCCCGCGGTGCGGACCCTCGCCTCGGCGGTCGGCGGCGCGGTGACGGGCTCGGGCGTGGACCTGCCCAGGCCGGGGCCGCCCGCCCCCGAGCCGGCCGTGCTGGCCGCGAAGCGGCGTGAGTACGCCGCCGACCTGGCCGCCGGCATCGACCGGTTCCTGGAGCCGGCCACGACGAGCTGTCCCTGGTGCGGCGGCACGGATCTCTCGCTGGCCCTGCGCGGCGTGGACGCCATCCAGGTCAAGCCCGGGGTGTTCCGGTACGACCGCTGCGGCGGCTGCGGCCACATCTTCCAGAACCCGCGGCTGACCCTCGACGGTCTCGACTTCTACTACCGGGACACCTACTCCGGCCTGGGCTCCGGGCTGACCGAGGAGCTCTTCCGCCGCAACACCGACAGCTACCTGGAACGGGCACGGATCGACATACCCACGCCACAGCGCTGGCTGGACGTCGGCGGCGGGTTCGGGCACTTCTGCGCCGCCGCGCGCGAGGTGTGGCCGACGACCTCGTTCGACGGTCTGGACATCGGCGCGGCCATCGGCGAGGCGGAGCGCCGGGGCTGGGTCGACCAGGCCTACCGGGGGCTACTGCCCGACCTCGCCGGGACGATGAGCGGGCGCTACGACGTCGTGAGCATGTTCCACTACCTCGAACACACCCGGGACCCGCGGGCCGAGCTGCGCGCCGCCGCCGAGGTCCTCGCCCCGGGCGGCCACCTGCTCATCGAGGTGCCGAACGCGCAGAGCCCGGCCGCCCGGTGGTACGGGACGTACTGGCCGGGCTGGTTCGTGCCGCAGCACCAGCACCTCGTCCCGGCCGACAACCTGACGGCCGCCCTCGGCGAGGTCGGCCTCGAGGTGCTGGACGTGCGCTTCGGCGAGACGCACCAGCGCGGGGACGCCCCGGTGGTCTTCTGGGGGATGTGGCAGCGCGCGACACCGTCACCGGCCGTCCCGTGGCGCGAGGTCAGCCGGCCCGGCCTGGCCCGCGGCCGGCGCGCCCTCGTCGGCGCGGCGGTGTTCACCGCGATGCCGGCGGCGATCGCGTGGGACATGGCGAGCCGGCCGTACCTCACCACCGGTAGGCGCTCGAACGCCTACCGGATCCTGGCCCGCCTGCCCTGAGCCGCCTGCCCTGCTGCCGGGCGGGCGCTGATGCCCCGCCCGGCAGCAGGGCCCGGCGACGATGGCTGCGGCGCGGTTCATCCGCCGGGCTGGCGTTCGCGTGATCCCCCCTCCCTTTCGTTACTCTGAGCGACGACAGTGGTCGCAGGGTAGCGAGGTGGCTGCCAGGGGGACAGGCGATCTCCGCGCTCGTGGTCCCGCCGGACCACCCGGCCCAGCCGCGGCCGTGACGCCGGCACGGCAAGGCGCGCGTCTCGGGGGGTGTGGCATGACTGGAAGGGTGCGGCGGGGACAGCAGGACACCGCTGGCCGGCGGCGCGGGCCGGCAGCGGCCACCGCTGTCCTGCTGTCCGCGATGGTGGGCGCGACGCTGCTCGCCGGCTGCGGCGGGTCCGATCGGAGTCCCGTGCCGGATCCCGGCCCGCGCCCCCGCCCGGCGCCCGGCGCGAGCCCTTCGGTCGGCCCGCGCGCCGGCGGCGCGACGCCCCGCGAGGACGGCACGCCCGCCGGCGACGGCGCCGAGCTGGCTCTGCCCGCCGGCTGGAGCTGGGTCGCGCACGCGGACGTCCCCCAGATCAAGATCTTCGGGCGGCCCGGCGACGACGAGCCGCGCTGGACGTTGGCAAGCCCGAACCCCCGTGGTGTTCCACTGCTCTTCGGCGTCGAGGAGCGGCAGCCCGCCTGGCTGCGGGTCAAGGTTCCCGTCCGGCCGAACGGCAGCGTGGGATGGGTTCGCACGGCGGACACGACGATCTCGACCACGCCGTTCGAGCTGCTCGTCGACCGCTCGGAGCACCAGCTGACGATCTTTCGCGACAACACGGTGGTCGCGAAGCTGCCGGTCGGGATCGGTACCGGGGCGACCCCCACCCCGACCGGCACGTTCTACCTGACCGAGCTGTTGCGCCCGGGCGACCCGAACGGCCCTTGGGGGCCGTTCGCCTTCGGCCTGTCCGGGTTCTCCGACGTGATCACCCAGTTCAACGGCGCCGAGGGCATCATCGGCCTGCACGGCACCAACCGCCCGGACCTGGTCGGCTCGGACGTGAGTATGGGATGCGTCCGGCTGCGCAACGCCGACCTGCTCCGGCTGGTGGACGTCGTCCCGCTCGGCACCCCGATCACGATCGTCGGGTGAGCCGACGGGCGCGGGCCCTCGCCGAGCCCTCGTCTGAGGGCGGCCGATCAGGGTTCGGGGCGGCTGTTCAGGATTCGGCGATGGCGAACACGCGGCGGTAGGGCAGGTCGAGCAACGCCTCGACGGCGACACCGCACGACGCGGCGGCGAGGGCCGCCGGCAGGGCCACCAGCAGCAGCAGCCCGCGGTTGCCCCGCAGCGGCGCGTCGAGCAGGGCCGCGATCCGGCGTGGCACCGGCCCGGGCTGGGGACCGCGGCCGGGCGCGCCGGCCCGCAGCATCGCCGGCGGGACGGCCTCGGCCCGCTGGCGCCGACCGCGGGCGAGGCCCCTGTGCTTGGAGCGCCGGGCTGGCGGGGCGGACTGAGCGTGCGGGGCGTGCTCGCCGCGGACGAGGTCGTGGCAGGGCTCGCCGGCCCGCCCGGGGCCGCGCACGATCCGCTGGAGCGTGGACGGGACCCGCCGCCCGATCCGTGAACTTCCCGTCCCGGAGGCCGCCGAATGCCGGTCGGCCTGTTTCGTCGCGGCGAGCGCGGCTGTTCCGACGACGTGGGCGACCGACCGGCGGTCGCCGACCTCCTGCGCCGCCTGCTCGTCCGCCCAG
This sequence comes from Frankia sp. Mgl5, assembly GCF_023242985.1. Taxonomy (NCBI): domain Bacteria; kingdom Bacillati; phylum Actinomycetota; class Actinomycetes; order Frankiales; family Frankiaceae; genus Frankia; species Frankia sp. Mgl5. The sequence continues at coordinate 99,469 of NZ_JALKFY010000853.1, forward strand.
CGCTCGATCGCGTAGTCGATCAGGGTGACCATGGGGCGCAACGCTGGGAGGGCAGCGGCCGCGAGGCGCGCGGTGAACGCGAAGCGGTGGTGCCGGCCGGCCAGGTGCGCCCGCTCGTGAGCGAGGAGCGCCTGGTGGCGGCCGTCGCCGAGCGCCGTGAGCATTCCCTCCGTGACGACGATCCGCCCCGGCGCGCCGGGAAGCGCGAAGGCGTCCGGACGGCCGTCGGGGATCACCACCACCTCGCCGGTTCCCGGCAGCGCCGCCGCCTCCGTGCGGGCCGCGCGCAGGGAGTCGTACTGGCGCCGCCCGGTCACCGCCACCGAGATGATCACGGCCGCGCCGAGCGCCAGGCACATCCACGACGCCCACAGCGGTGCCACGGCGATCTGCCAGGAGCGCGCCACCGCGCGCAGGTCGGGGGCGAACCCGATCAGGCCCGCCGCCGCGGGCATCCCGAACGCGAGCAGGCTCGCGGCGCTGGCCAGCGCGAACAGGACCGCGGCGGCGGTGAACCCGAGCACCGCGACCCGCGGGGGCAGCCGATCGACCAGGATGCGGCTCGTCACCACACCCGCCGCGGGCGCCAGGACGAGGGATACGAGCAGTTGGTCGACCACCGGGCTCAGCCCTGCCGGCGCGGCTCGGAGCCGCGCCCGTGCTCACCGTGCTCGGCGGGGGCCGGCGCGGAGGCGAGAAGATCGCGGACGAGCGCCTCGTCGGTGGGCGAGAGCGCGGCGATGAAGTGCGTCAGGGCGCGGCGGTGATCGGCCTGCCCGGCGAGAAGCCGGTTCATCCGCCACGCGACGAGCGTGGCTGGATCCCCCGGCGCGGAGTAGATGTAGCCCCGCCCGTGCCGCCGACGGGTGACCACACCCTTGGTGTGCAGGCGGGTGAGAGTGGTGACCACCGCGCTGTAGGACAGCCTCGCGGTGGCAGGAAGAAGATCGCGGACCTCACCCGGAGAGAGCTCCCCGGAGCGGTGCAGCACACCGAGCACCTCTTCCTCCAGCGACCCGGGTGAACGCCGCCGCGCGGCAGGCACCGCCTCGGGCTCCGGCTCCTCCGAACCCTCGTCCATCACACCGGCCCCCCGGCAGCTTCCGCGGCCCCGGGACCAGCCCGTCCGCACCCCGCCTCACGCGGACCACGATACGAGGCGGCCGGCCCCGGCCGGCTCCCGTCATGAGACGGAACACCACGGGGCCACGCCGCGCTCCCCGACGGGGATCGGGCCGCGACCGGCCGCGACGCCACCGACAGCGGGGCCGGATATGGTGCCGGCATGTCGACCTTCAGGATCAGCGAGGTCGCCGGACTGCTCGGCGTCAGCGACGACACCGTGCGTCGCTGGGCCGACGGCGGCCGGCTGCCGACGGTGCGTGACGGAGCGGGCCGGCAGGCCGTCGAGGGAGCCGTGCTCGCGCAGTTCGCGATCGACATCGCCGGTGAGCTGCCGCTGACCCCACCGGCGATCGTCGGCGCCTCGGCGCGCAACCGCTTTCCCGGCATCGTGACGCGGGTGCGCCGCGACGACGTGATGGCCCAGGTGGAGATCCAGTCGGGGCGGCACCGCGTGGTCTCGCTGATGAGCCGCGAGGCCGCGGACGAGCTGGGCCTGGAGCCCGGCGTGCTCGCCGTGGGCACCGTGAAGGCGACGAACGTGGTGATCGAGCTTCCCGAGCGGCACTGATCGGCCTGCACGGGCTCACCTGCACGGGGCTCAGCTGCCTCGGCGGCGCCTTTCGCGCGGCGCTGACGGCCGCGCTCCAGTCGCTCAGCCGACCCCGGCTCTCGTGTCTGCCGTGCTCCCGGCGTCGATCCAGTCGCTGAGGATGTCGCCGAAGACCGTCGGGTCCTCGCCCCGGTTCCAGAAGGCCGTCGCCCCCTGGACCGCTCGGGCGCCGGCGGCCAGGTAGTCGGCGACGTCCCGGCCGCCCAGCACGCCGCCGACGCCGACGACGTCCACCTGCTCGGGCAGGAGGGCACGGAGCTGGCGCACCTGGCCGAGGCCCACCGGCTTGAGCGCGGCTCCGCTCAGCCCGGCGAGGGCCACGTCGAGGACGGGGCGCCGTCGGTCGTCGAGGACCAGCGCGTTCGGGAAGGTGTTGACGGCCGTGACGAACCTCGGCCCGCCATCGGCCTCCGAGCGGCGGCCGAGCAGCGCGGCCAGATCCGCCAGGGCCTCGGGATCGGAGAACGGCGAGACCTTGACCCCGTACGCGGGCGCGCGCCGGTGGCCGGGGCCTGCCCGGCCGGCGGCGAGGGCGGCCTCGACCCGGGCGCAGATCGCGTCGGTCTGACCGGGGTCGAAGCAGGCGATACGCTTCTGCGAGCCGCCGTCCCACACGTTCGGGCACCCGAGGTTGAGCTCGATCAGGTCCGCACCGGTGTCCGCGGCGGCACGGGCCAGCGTCGCGTACTCCTCGGCGGCGAACCCGGCCACGCTGACCACCAGCGGCTTGCCGTACCCGTGAGCGATGTCGGCCATCGCCGGGAGCTGTTCGGCGTAGTACCCGATCCCCCGGTTGGGCAGGCCGAGCGCGTTGAGCGAGTAGGAGCCGCCGGACCAGTAGACCTCCCCGCCGTTGCCGGTGCGGGCGTCTCTCGTGATCGAGCCGACGACGACCGCGGCGACGGCTCCGCGAGCGAGGGCGGTGACGTCCTCGACGGTCTTGCAGGTGCCCGCGGCGTTCATGATCGGGTGTTCGAGCGCGATCCCGGCGAGCGTGACCCCGCCCACCGGCGGCGCCTCGCCCGTCACGCCACGCCGCCGGTCACCGGGATGAGCCCCTCGTTGCCTGCCACGCGGCCAGCGTAACGGCCCGCGCACCCCCCTTACCGGGTGATCAGGTGGCTGGCGAGCGCCCCGCCGGCGGGTCCCGTGCCCGCCGCCGGCACGGCCACCGCCGGCACGGCCCCGGACGGCACGGCGGCGGGCACCACGGTCCCCCGCACCCTGCGCCACAGCCGCGGCAGCGAACCGGCGACCGCGAGCGCCGCGACGGCCGTCAGCACGAACGGGAGGTGTGCGTTCGCCGCGTACAGGGCGCCCGATGTCAGCGCCGCCCCGACCGTCGCGGCGGTCTGGGTCGTCGTGAACAGGCCCTGCGCCCGCCCGGCACCACCGGGCCCGGACTCCTGCGCCAGCAGCGACTGGGCGGATGGGAAGCTCACGGCCAGCGCGATCGCCTCGGCACAGCTCACGAGGACGATCAGCCAGAACGACCCGATGAACGAGTAGGTGGCGACGGTGACACCCGTCGTGGCCGTGGCCGCCACCACCAGCCATCGGCGGTCGTTGTGGTCGGCGAGCCAGCCCGCGGGCATGGCGCAGACGATGTAGGGCAGCGAGAACAGAGTGAAACTGAGCCCGACCAGCTCCGTCGAGATGCCCCGGTCGGTCAGCAGGAGGCTCCAGCAGGTCTCGTAGGTCCCGACGGCCAGGCCGTTCACCGCGGCGACCAGCAGCAGCCCCTCGACCCCCGGCCCCACCGCGGCGAGGGGTGACCATGTTCGCCGCCGGGACGCCCACGCGGGAGCCCGCCGGCCGGCATGACCAGGGGAACCGTCGCGGTGCACGGCGACTGCCGCCACGGCCGCGACCGCCTCCGCGCCGCCCGCCCGCCCACCGGGGACGCCCGCACCCCCACCCGCGGTGGGACCGACAGCGGAGGCGTCGGAGCCGGTAGAGGCCACAGACAGCGCCGGCGCGTGACCGGGGCCGTCCGGCCGGAGCAGGACGAGCACCGGGACGGAGGCGACCGCCGCGGCCACCCCTGCGCCCAGGAAGAGCAGGTCCATCCGCTGCTCGCCAGCCAGCCCGCCGAGCAGCGGACCGATGGCGGTGCCGGCGATCTGACCGGTGTAGACGGCGCTGACGGCCCGGCCGGTGAGGTCCGGCGGCACGGTCGCGGCGATCGCGGTGAGCACGGCCACCTCGAACGCCCCGGCCCCGGCCCCCTGCAGCACCCGCATCGCCGTGTCGCACATGATCCCCGGTGAGACGATCAGCCCGGCGCACCCCACGGCGTAGGCGACGAGCCCCGCGACCAGCACCGGGCGGTGCCCCCGCGTCGTGGTGGCCAGGCCCGCGGGGTACTGGGAGAGCAGCGCGCCGAGGAAGAACGCGGCCATGACCACGCCGACCCCGCCGGCGGAGACGTCCCGTTCCTCCAGGTAGAGCGGGAGGATCGGCGCGATCGCGAACGCCCCGAGCCACTGCAGCAGCGTGGCCGTGCCGAGGGCGACCACCAGACGTCCGACGGCGCCGTGGGTCAGCGAGGCGGCCTGTGGCCCGCCCGGACCGGTTCCCGCGGATGGCCCTGCTGACCCTCGTGGCCCGTCCGGCCCTCGTGGCCCGCCTGGCATGCCTGGCCCCGCGCCGCCCGCGGGCTCGGTTCGGTCCGCGGGCCCGGTTCGGTGTTCTCGGCCGGGCCACGGCCGACTGGATGGTCCCGCGCTTCCCGTTGCTCTTCGCATAGCTCCGTCGCCCCCGTCGGCGCGCGCCCGAACCGCCTCGAGCGCCTGGCTCGGGCTGACGCGCTTCCGGGTCCTCCGCCCGGTTCGTCCCGTCGAAGTACTACCGTCCGTCCGGACGGTCGGTCAACCCGGTAGCATAGGCAGCGCGGTGCGAAGTGCCAGGTGGGCCGGTCGGTGCGGCACAATGGCGCTCGTGCCCGCCTCGGACCCGGCTGCGACGCGACAACGGTTGCTGGACGCGGCTTGGCGTGTCCTCACCCGGCACGGCAGTCAGGCACTCAGCCTGGACGCCGTCGCCCGCGAGGCGGCGGTCTCCAAGGGCGGCCTCTTACATCACTTTCCGACGCGGGCGTCGCTCATCGACGCGCTCTACGACCGGTGGAACGACGAGTTCGAGTCGGAGGTCACCGCCCGGGCGGTGCTGGACGACCGGCCCGGCGGCTGGGCACGTGCCTACCTGGACGCCACGACGGCGGCCGGCGTCCAGCCTCGGGACAGCACGGCCGAGGTCGGGTTCCTGGCCGCCCTCATCGCCGATCCCGAACGGTTGCAACGCTTCCGCCAGCGATACGAGCACTGGCAGAACCGCCTCGTCCAGGACCGCATCGACCCGGCGGCCGCGACGCTGATCCGCATGGCGGCCGACGGGATGTGGCTGGCCGAGCTGCTCGGGCTTGCCCCGCCGACCGGGGAGCTGCGCCGCCAGATGCTCGAGGCTCTGCGCACGATGGCCACCCCGGGCGGGCCGACCCCCGCCCCTGGGGCGCCCGCGCTCGGGCCGCCCGCGCTCGGGCCGAGCACAGCCGCGGAGCAGGCCGCCCGCTGATCCCCGCCGCCGCCCGCCGTGCCGGACGTAGGCGACCCACCAGCTCGGCTGGAGCTGCCCGCCCTCGTCGCCGATGATGTTCGGGGACGAGACGAAGCGAGGGGGCATCCATGACGACTGCCGACTCACCACTCGGCGGCAGGCCGGCCGCGCCAGCACCCGGGCCCTCCCGGGAACCCCTGACTTCCAGGGAGCCCGAGCCGCCGCCGGCGTCCGCGCCGTTCGCCGAGAAGATGGCCTATTACCGGTCCCAGCACACCACGCGGGGAATCCGGGCGACCCATCTCGTGGGTATCCCCGGCGTGGCCTTCTCCCTGCCGCTGCTCGTCGGCCGGCCCAAGGTGGGCCTGCCGATGTTCGTGGCGAGCTGGGCACTGCAGGTCGCCGGGCACTCGGTCTTCGAGCAGAACAGCCCCACGCTGACCAAGGGCTTCGTCACCTATCAACTGTGCGGGCTGGCGTTCTGGTGCGAGGAGGTCGCCGATCTGCTCGCCGGGCGCGGCCTGGGCGGCCAGACCCGCCCGCCACGCCGCTCCCGGACCTAGGTCCCGGACCTTGCGGGACCGGACGACGTCGGCCGAGTGGAGTTTCCGCGGACGCATCCGCTCGTCCCCGAGCTGACGTGCCGCGCCGGTTGGCACCAACGCTCCGGTGTTCCGCGGAACACCGGGATCGATTGAGGTTGGTGGTCACCGCGGCGTGTGCGGGAGCAGGGAACACCCAAATGCCGTTGCCGTACTAGCGGCGCGCGCCGGGCGCGGCACCATAGCCGCCGGGCCCACCGGGCCCGCCGGGCCCGGTGGGCGGTGCCTGCCCGGCCTGCGGCGGACGGCCGACTCCCGGCGGCGGGCCGGCGGGCCGGGTCACCTTGGGGTCGATCCGGCGCAGCATCATCGAGGTCAGCGCGAGCGCCGCCGCGCCGAGGACCAGGCCGAGGACGACGTCGAGCACCCAGATGCCCGCGCTGTGTTCCCACAGCCCGTCGGCCGGATCCGTGCGGAACACCTCGCTGCCCAGCTTGGAGACCTCGTTGAGGTCGTCGGTGGACGCCAGCGCCGCGAAGCCCCAGCGGGCGGGGGCGATCCACGCGACCTGCTCCATCACCAGTCGACCGGACAGCGACACCAGCCCACCGGAGAGCACGAGCTGCCCCATGGTCACCAGCACCAGGATCGGCATCGTCTTGTCCGCGTTGTCGACCAGCGTCGACACCAGCAGCCCGATCATCATGGACGCCAGCGCGGCGACGATCACCGCGACCAGGCACTCGATCAGCGGCGAGCCCAGCAGGGACGCCTCCGGCGGCGTGCGGCCGACGAGGCCGATCAGGGTGAAGATCACGCACTGCAGGGTGGTGATACCGGTGAGGACGATGATCTTCGAGCCGAGGTAGGCCGTCCGGGACAGGCCGATCGTTCGTTCCCGCCGGTAGATGTCGCGTTCCTTGACGATCTCGCGGACCGAGTTCGCCATCCCCATGAAACAGGCGCACAGCACCAGGACGACGAGGACCTTCATCGCGTCCGGGTTCGGTGCGTCCGGCAAGGGTTTCAGCCCGTCGGGGGCCGGGATCACCCGCGGGATGATCCCGAGCAGGAACGGGAAGGCGGCGATGAGCCGCAGGTAGGAACGGTCCGCCAGCACGACCCGCAGATATCGCCGGGTCAGCGTCGCGAGCTGGGAGGTGACCGGCTGCTGGCGCACGCTCGGCAGCTCCGCCGGCGCCTTGCGCACGATCGGCGCCACGACCGCGGAGGGCACGAAGTACTCCGAGGCGCGGAAACGGGCGGCCATCTCCGCACCCGGCGTGCTTTCCAGCTCCCGGAAGACGGCCGCGAACTCGCGGAAGTCCTCCTTGCCGAAGAAGCGCAGCGCCCCGTCCGACGGGCC
>NZ_JALKFY010000722.1:0-4886 GCF_023242985.1 Frankia sp. Mgl5
CGGGCCCGACCACCCGGCGCGGTCAGCCACGCCCGCCGCCGACCCAGCCCACACCGGAAATCCTCACCTCAGCGGGGTATGTCCTGGACCGTCCGCCGTTTTAGCATCACGGTCGGTTGCTAATGGGGTTGCACTGGTCCCCGAGGTTGGTGGGATGGGTGTCCGGGCCGCCGGTGGTCGAGCACTCGTTGTTGCCGGCCCGCACGTTCGAGGTCTAGGTGTAGAACGTGCCGCCACCGGCTGACACCCGCGGCTGGGGCTGCGGCCGTGCCGGCCGGTCGCCGCGGGCCAGCATCGCCGGGCCTGGAGGGCGGATTCCCTTGGTCGGGCCCGACCGGATCGGTACTCGAACCGGTGCCGGTGCGCGTCGAGGGGATGACGAACGGCGAGCCGCCGGCAGTCAGAATGCCGATGGACATGACTACCCGGTGCATCCGCCGGGCCGGGCGCCGCACCGCTTCCGCTTCCGCCGGCGCCGGCGGAAGCGGTGCGGGGGTTCCCGCGTCGGAGCGGGGTGCGGCCGATGTGGGCACAGTGGGCATCCTCCGGAAGCGGCGCGGTGGTTCGGGCGCGCTCGCAGTCTTGATGCCCTTGATGTGGGCCCGATGTGAGTCCGGTCGGGTGGCTATGCCACCGAGAACGGGATCTAGCCAGGGCTTCTGCCTCACCCCACGATCCACCCGATGATCGGGTATTCAGCGTGCGGGGGCGGTGAGAGCGGTAGCGGGCGGGTCAGGAGATCTGTTCGATCGCGGGTGGATGCCAGGTGTTCGTCAGCGCGGCCTCGGTGGGGATGTACGCGCGGATCATCAGGTTGAACGGTCCGTCCGGCGCGGGTAGCCAGTTGTCTGTGTGCCCGGCCGGGGCGGTCGCCGACAGGTAGATGTCGATGGATCCGTCCGGGTTCGCCGTGAGGTCACTGCGATCCCCCAGGGCGTAGCGTCGCAGCGCGTTCGGCACGAGGAACATCTCGTCGTCGTACAGCGTCACGGACCAGAACCCGGCGGATTCGATCGGTGGCAGCTCACCGGCGGCGAAGTGCATCCGGTAGGTGTGCGCGCCGGTCAGCGGGTCACCGTCGTTGTCCGGGCCGGACCAGTAGTACAGCGACTCCTGCGGTACGTTCGCCCCGAGCCCGACCACGGCGACCGCGGAACGCAGCAGGTAATCGGTGCCGTAGGTGCCGCCGTTGAAACTTCCCAGCCAGGTGCCGGACGGGACGAGGGCATCCTCGGCCGCGGCCTGGACCTCGGCCTCACCCGCGGTCACCCCCGCCGCCAGAGCCGCCACCGTCGCCGGGTCCCCCGCCGACGGGGTCGAACCCGGCACGACCCCGATACTCGCGAGCGAGGCGAGCGCCGGGTCGTCGGCGGCAGGCGGCGGATCGGCGGCGAGCACCGCAGCCAGCTCGTCGAAGAACGCCGCCCCTGCGTCGTAAGGGGTTTGCGGGTCGGGTGGGTTCGCGCAGTCCACCGCGGGCAGGGCGGGTGGTGTCGGCCCGGTCTCACCGAGGTCGGTGGCCGCCACGGTGTACTGGCCCTGCACGGCACGTGCGGCGGGCAGATCGTCGTCGCCGTCCACCAACGTGCGGCCGAGCGCCCAGACGTCCCAGCTCGGCGCGGCGACCACGGTGGTCCCTTCCGGTGCCGTCCCGCTCCACCCCGGCGGGGTGATCAGATAGGCACCGGGCTGCGAGCCGTTGAGCCTGGTGCCGATGTTGGCGAAGGCGTTGGAGTAGATGTCCAGGATCTCGAACACGACATACCGGTCGGTCGTGTCGGGCAACGTCAGGCTCACCGGCCCGCCACGCAGGTCCAGCCAGGCAACCGAGTAAAGGGTGTCGACGTTCGGAGCCACCACGCTCCGGCTCAGCGGCGTCGACAGGATCGGGACGTTGAGCAGGGTGTTCGTGCCGCCCCGGCAGACGTGGGCCGCCCGGGTACGGGCCATCGCCACCGGGCTGTACCCGTAGACGTAGCCATCCGCAGCGCTGTCCTCCACCGACCCAACAGGCGCAGACGTTCCCACTGGCGTATCCATCGGAGCTGTCCCGGCTGGCGCCGCACCCTGCTCCGAGGCGGTCGTCACCGCGACTGCCCTCGTCGTCCTGGCCGACGTCGCGGATCCCGCCCGGGTGTCAGCCGACACCGCCACAGCGCCGGCCACGGCGGTCTGCCCGGTGATGCCCGCTGCTCCCGCCACCGCCGTCGCTGTCACCACCACACCTGTCATCACCAGAGCGACAGCAACGGTGCGACCTGCGCGCCGGCGGGTCACCGAGGCATCCAGCGACCTCCTCCACCCTCCCGATGGGACCTGCCTCGGGTCCGACATCCGCACTCCCGTCCTCGGTGACACCGTCGCCGGCAGTCTTCGACGCGACCGTGTGAAAGGCATGTGGCCGCAGCTGGAAGAGACACAACGGGGAGAACTGATCCCTGATACGGGCCGGACCGCCCACCTGATCGACGGAGGCGCTGGGGGGCTGTTGCGTTCGGGGAACGCGTGGCATGCCAGGCCCCGGTTGGACCCGGTGATCAGACGGCGAAGGCGAGTTCGGTGAAGGCAGCCGATACGCGGAGCCGGGGTCGTGGGAGGCAGGATCGACACGGCTTCGATCGCGGCCCAGCGGATTAGGGAGGAGCCCTGTTTGGTGATGTGGCCGCGGTGCACGGTCGTGTCGGACTCACGGTGCCGGGGGGTGAGACCAGCCCAGCTGGCAAGGTGACCGGGCGTGGGGAAACGGGTGATGTCCCCGATCTCGGCGAGGAACACCGCGGCCAAGGTCTTTCCGACCCCGGGGAGGGTGAGCAGCGCCTGATAGCCCGGATCCCGCGCGAGCCGGCCAGCGAGCTGGGACGCGGCCGCGTCGATCTCGAAGTCGAGCAGGTCGATGATCCGGCGCAGGCTCGTGATGCGGGCGTGAAACGGGCTCGGGAGCTGGACCTGGTCGAGGAGCTCGGTGCCAGCCTGGCCGAACAGGTCGGTCATGGGTTACCGCGACCCCGTTCTTGGCGAGCACCGCGTGGATCTGGGCCTTGCACGCCGACCGGATCGCGACGAGCGCGGCGCGGTGCCGGACGGTCTCGCGTAGTTCCCGTACCGGCGGTGGAGCGGCCCACGCCTCGGGTAGGCGTCCCATGCGGAGCAGGTCCGCGAGATCCGCGGCGTCACGGACGTCGTTCTTCACCCGCCGGTAGGCGAAACCCTTCACGCCCAGCGGGTGCGCGAGGTGCACCTGCGCACCAGCGGCGGCCAGCACGTCCGCCGCCCAGTACCAGCCGTAGGTGGCCTCCAGCACCACGTCGGGATGCTCACCGGCACGGCTGATCTCACGAGCGAGGGTGGCAGCGTCGTTGCTGATCCGGACCGTTCCCAGCGGGTGCCCGCCGGGGGTCATCCGTACGAGCACCGACCGCCGCCGATGGAGATCGATTCCCACAATCTGGCGACCCTCATACGATGGATCCACAGGGGCCTCCTTCGTCGGTAGACGTGAGCAACCCCGAGGGACCTACCCCGACCCGGGATGACACCAGTGTCGGGGCCAGCAGGCCATGGCCCCGACCACCAGCCCGGACGTCCGCGTTGGGCGGTGCGCTCGGGTAGCGGGAACGACGCGGCCACGATGACCGGGATTGCATGGTGAGATGCTGCCCGCTGTCCAATCACTTCGCTGGACCGACATGCGGATGGGGAACCGGACGTGCGACCCCGACTCGGCGTCGCCCAGCCAGCCCATTCCAGGCACTCCCAGAAATGAGGACGGGGATCGGCCGGTGTGCGTTCGCCACACCGGCCGATCTCGCGGAGCTCGTAGGTGACGCGCGCCGTGACCCACCGCCATATGGCCACCGCGAATGTCGGGCCGCACCGGAACGTCCGCGCGCACAACGCGCATGCATCTTCCCAGTACAGGGTCGACGGTGGATCCGCGCAGGAGGTATACCAGGTTGCTCAATTTGCGGAGCAACCTGCTTTTAACCAGCTCGAATGATGGTCATAGACCGCATCTCCAGTTGATCAAAATTGCTTTGACCTGCATGATTGGAGAACCTAACCGATCGGCATTCGATTTCAGAATTTCACGAGCGCTCAATGCGTGCTCATTTGACCGGGCCCCGAAAAATGATTTCGAGCAGGCCCGGCAATGTGCGGCTCGACCCTCTGGAGAGGGTTGTCCCGAACATGCCTGGTTATGATCGACACCGAGCTCACCCACGCCATCTGACCGCCGGCCGGCCGGGCCCCGGCATGCGCGTCTACCTCACGACACAACAGTGCCGACGCAGGTAAACCTGGAAGACTGGGTCAGGATGGGTCGAGCTGTGAGGCCAGGTAAACGATATCGACCGGGTCACCGTTAGTGAGCACGTCATGCACCTCGCGGTACGCCTGGCGGTACTCGGAGAGGATGACGACAGCGCCGGCGGTGTCCACCGTCTCTCCGATTTCGACCGCCGCGTTGGCCAGGTGTCGGACGCCACGGTTGGCGCGCTCCGCGGTGAGCAGGCGGGCAGCGATTGCGTCGAGTCGGCTGGTATCGCCCATCATGACCTTCAATTCCCGTTTCGAGGTGGCTGTGCTCGCGCCGCTGTCGATGGTCTACCCATGATGGCCGGCAGCCGACCACGCGGGTAGCAACGTGGGTCGGGTAGCCCGGGGGGATCTCACCCCCGGGCTCCCACAGATCCCGGCGTGACGATCTCTCGTCACCGGGCTCCTGTCATCCTGTCCACCAGGATCCTGCGGCCCATGCCCAGTGAGCGAAGAGCCGGGGCTGCTGGCTGGTGATGCGCTGCTTGGTCGGGTCAGGTCAGGTCGAGGAAGCGTTTCGCGAGTGGCAGGAGCTGGGCTCGAAGTGTGTCGTCGTCGAGGTCGAAGGC
>NZ_JALKFY010000723.1:0-4828 GCF_023242985.1 Frankia sp. Mgl5
TCGTCGAGCCGGGTGTCGTGCCGGTCCACCGCTGGCACGCGGAGAAGGACGCCGGTGAGGAACTGGCCGACAGCCGCATCAACGTCTACGGCGCCATCGCCCGCGTCCCCTAGGGACTGTCTGGCCAGCGACGGGACCCATTGCGACCAGGCCATGGCCGGTATCCGGGTATCCAGGTTCCGCGCCTTGGGCGAGGGCGGCCTATGACAAGCACGACCCGTCGGGGCGTGGCGGGGAATTCACGGAACGGGACCCGGATCGTGCGCCGGGCGGTCCCGAAACCCACAAACCGAACTTTCAACCGATCGTGTCGGGTGGTCGGGGTGATGGTTGGTGGTGGTCGTGGGGGTGGACGGGTCGGGTTGGTAGATGACGAGTCCGCCGGTTTGTGCGCGTTTGGCGGTGTACATGGCCAGGTCGGCCTGGTGGATCAGGATGTCGGGGGTGGCGGGTCGGGTGCGGGTGCTGTCGAGGGTGACCAGGCCGAGGCTGGCACGGGGGGTGTAGGGCCGCCCCGCCAGCAGGCAGGGGGCCTGGACGGCGGTGGCGAGCCGTTCGCCGATGCGGCGGGGGTCGTCGGGGCCGCAGCCGTCGAGGATGACGCCGAACTCGTCGCCGCCGAGGCGGGCGACGGTGTCGATCGCGCGGGTTTCCGCGCGTAGCCGGTCGGCGCTGATCTGGAGGAGTTCGTCGCCGGCGGCGTGGCCGAAGGTGTCGTTCACCTTTTTGAAGCCGTCAAGGTCGAGGAACAGGACGGACACCGTGTCCTCGCCGGAGGTGATGGCGGGGGTGTGGGTGGTGTCGCTGTCGGTGCCCTGGGTGAGGGCTCGTTGCAGCCGGCGGGTGAACAGTGTCCGGTTCGCCAGGCCGGTCAGCGGGTCGTGGAACGCCTGGTGGTGCAGTTGCCGTTCGCGTTCCCGGATCTCGGCGAGTAGCCGGGTGTTCTCGGCGAGGGTGACCATCTGCCGGAGCAGGGCGAGCACCAGCAGTGTGATCATGCCGTAGGTCTCGAACCGGTCGAGGTGGGCACCGGTGGCCATCTTGCCCAGGATCAGCAGGCCCGCCGCGGCGAGCACGATGTAGGGCAACGCGGCGTACGTCCACATCGCCCGCGGGCTGGGCGGGGCGGGGCCCTCAGGGGGTGCGGGGGCCGGGGCCGGGACGAACGCGGCGAGGAAGATCAGCAGGAAAGCGAGAGCGAACCCGATCAGGCCCCAGGGCGGCAGGTGGAACCCGTACTCGGCGGCGACGTAGGTCATGACGTTGGTGGTGAGTCCGTAGGCCAGCAGGCCGGTGCCCAGTAGCGCCAGCGTCGCCGGGGCGCGGGGCCGGCGGAAGCTGGCGATCAGCACGACCGCGGTGGCGAGGATCAGACCGGCACCCTGATGGGTCAGGGCGAGCCGGAACGGCCTGAGGCCGGGGCCGGTCTGGACGATCGTGGCGAGCACCGTCCCCCATTGCAGCAGGACGAGCGAGCCGGCGATCAGCAGGCAGTCCAGCAGGGTGATCGCATGCCAGCGGTGGGCGCCGTACCACCGCCTGCCAGGGCTCCCGCCTCGGTCGTCCACCGGGTCGGTGGGCAGGGACAGCAGCCCGGCCAGTGCCACCCCGTAGAAACTGAGGAAGACGGCATACGCCGGGGACATGCCTTGCCTGTGGGGCAGGTCTCCGGCCAGCAACGTCGGTGCGATCGAGAGGCTGGCGAGCATCGCTCCAGCGGCGGTGAGACCGACGAGCACCCGCCAGCGGCGCTCCGCCCCGCGTACCCACCGGGCGGTCCAGAAACAGGCGGCCGCGGCGGCGAACTGGGCGGCGGCGGAGACGAGGTCCGTGGCGACGCGGGCGGAGCGTAGGTCCAGCAGCACCGCGAAAGCGACATCCAGCCCCAGCAGCGCCAGGGCGGCGGCGATGGCGCACCACAACACTCGTGGCGTACGGCCCGAACGGGTCAGACGCCACGGACTATGTGCAGAAACGACGACGTTGCGGAGTTCGGGCATCACCCACACCCCCGCAAGGAAGCGTATCGCAATCATTTTGATTCGTACAGTGACGATTCGGTGAGGGTGGGTTGAACAAGGAGGGCTCCGTCACGGCGAACCTCGTGACGGAGCGGCTGTAGCGGGGTGCAGTCGCCGCGGGCTGTGGCGATGCCAGCGTCGCTGGCAGGCTGACGTCCTGCCCTACCTGCCCTACGCTGTCGGCGGTCGGCTGGTGGAGGTGTGCACGCTGTGATCGCAGGTGACATGGCCCAGCCCTTCAACCATTTCAAGATCCCAGACTGATGCGCGCGGCCTTCGCCACCGAGCACACCCCCGGCCGGGTCAACGAGGACGCGGTCGCCGTCGGCGACGGCTGGGCGTTCATCCTCGACGGCGCGACCGCCCGTGCCGGTGTGGTCTCCGGGTGCGTGCACGACGTCCGCTGGCTCGCCAGCACCCTCGCCGGGGAGCTCGCCCAGCGGCTACTCAGCTCGCAGCAGACTCTCCCAGCTCTCCCAGACCTGCTTGCCGAGTCCATCCAGGCAACCCGCCGCCAGCACGGCCCCGACTGCGACCTGTCGAACCCCGACAGTCCCAGCTCTACCGCCGTCATCGCACGGTGGACATCCGACGAGTTCGAATACCTCGTCCTTGCCGACTCGCCGCTGATCCTCGACCTCGGTGGAACCATCCGCCCGATCATCGACGACCGGATAGCGCACCTGCCGGACTACTCGGCAGACGGGGTGGCCCGTTCCCGGAACCAGCCGGGCGGGTTCTGGGTGGCTTCCACCAACCCTGACGCCGCATATCAGGCCGTCACCGGTTCGGCGCCGGCTGAGGAGGTCCACCGCGCGGCCCTGCTGTCGGACGGCGCGTCCCGGCTCGTCGAACAGTTCGGCGTGCTGGACTGGCTGGGCCTGATGGATCTTCTGGACAAGTCGGGGCCTGCCGAGTTGATTCGCCGGACCCGCGCGGCGGAGCGCGCCGAGGCACCCGAGATGTCTGCACGCCGCCAGGAGAAGCGCCACGATGACGCGACCGCCATCCTGCTCCGCGGGTAGAGGGGTGTTGATCCGGGCACGAGATCGCGACCCGGCCCGTCGGTCGATGTTCGTCCGCGGTTCCGGACCCGTCGCCGGCGGGGAGCCGGGCCCGGGGTGCCCTGGTACAGCAGCAGCTCGGACAGTTCGTCCAGTACCTCGAGCTGCTGACAGAAGGCTGTCGGGCGCCGTCAGGGAATGGAACCGGGGCTGGCCGATTCCCGTCCCCGTTGAGGACGGGATCAAAGCGCCCGGGACGGGGCGTGCAGGGAGGCGTCTGGTCGCGCGACGCCGGGGGACCGCTGGGTCGGCGCAGCCGCCCTGTTCAAGCTTGGCCTCTCAGGGGGCGGGTATCCGCGGTGCGGTTATTGATTGCTGGGGAGTTGGCTGGCGACGCCGTCGAGGAAGAGGGTCATGCCGTGGGTGAAGACGTCGTCGGCGGAGGCGGCGGTGTAGAGATTCCCGGCCGTACGCAGCGCCGGGAAGTCGTCGGCGGGTAGTCCGTCGAGAAGTTGGCGCAGGTCGGCTGCTCCGGCCACTCCGTTCGAGCCGCGACCGGCGGGGCTGCGTCGGATGTTGGTGGAACCGCCAACGAACTCGATCATCGTTATGGTCGTGTAGACCGCCTGTCTGTCGGTCAGTCCGGCCTCGCGGTACAGGGCGAGGGCGAATTCGACGAGGCGCAGCATGTTCGGCCCGGATCCGGATCCCGATTTGCTCCGTCCAGCCGACGGGGGCAGCGGCTGGCTGAGGATGACCCTGCGCATCTCGAACATCAGCGCCTCGACGTCGGCGCGCCAGCCGCGGCCGGTGCGATCGAGCCGGATGTCGCCCATCACGTGGTCGGCGATGAGGGCGATCAGCTCGTCGCGGCTGGCGATGTGCCGGTAAAGCGAGGCGTTGCTGGTGCCGAGCCGTTCGGCGACCGAGCGCACGGTCAGCGCTTCCAGCCCTTCCTCGCGGAGGATCTCCAGGGCCGTCTCGACGATGCGTTCGGTGGACAGTCCGCCGGCTCGCGGCCTGCGGCGACGGTCGACCAGGGCGCGCTCCGCCCACCAGCGGGCGGATCCGGGCTCGGCGGGTACCGCCGTCTCCTCGGTCGGTGCGGCTCCGTCGCCGTGAGCAGGCGACCGGAGACCATCGGTCACTGCGGGTGGTGAAGATGTCACAGGGCCCTCCGGTTCCGTCTTGACGGTATGCGAGCATCGCCCGCATACTCATCCACTGGCAAGCGACCGCCAGTCGCATAAGGAGTGGGTGTGCGGCCACGATTACAGCGCGGACCTACTTGTGTCTACCGACATGGGTCCCAACCGCCGGCCACGAGAGCGGCGGGGTACCGCGACCGACGTCGTCGCCACATCCTGGCTGGTCGCATGACCAGACCCACCCCCGCCACCACCCACCCGGCTGACCGGCAAACGTCATGTCTTCTCCCGACGCGCGCCATCTGGCCCGCACTGTCGGCGTTCTCCCGACATCACCAAAAAGACTTCTCCACCCGGCCCGGCGAACAGACAGGCGACCTTCAGCTTGATCTCAAGCAGCCCGCCGGGAAGATTCCGCGCCCAACCAGCTCGGTGGATTTCACCGGCGCCCCGGCCGGTAGGGCTCCTCACCGCCGCCCGCGGCGCGCCCACCAGCGCGCAGGGAATCCACCCAGGCGGAAAGGTGATCCGCCGATCCCCGCGTACACGATGTGGCCGGTGACCGCCACCGGCGATGAGGCGGGAGAGTGTTCATGACCGCGGTGATGCAGGGTGTACGGATCCTCGAGGTCGCTGAGCACACGTTCGTACCCGC
>NZ_JALKFY010000724.1:0-4545 GCF_023242985.1 Frankia sp. Mgl5
GAGGAACGCCTGCACGGGTGACATGTGGGTGGCGCTCGGGCGCATCTTCCGGGAGGTCGGGCACTCCGGTGCCCGCGTGGTGATCCTCACCGGCGCCGGCGGGAACTTCTGCACGGGCGCCGACCTCGGCGGCACCCGCGGCGAGAGCTCCTCGAACGGGAGCGGGGCACCGTCGCACAACCTCGACAACATGCGGGTGCTGGCCGACGTGGTGCTGGCGGTTCACGACTGTCCCGTGCCGGTCGTGGCCAAGGTCGACGGGCTCTGCGTCGGTGCCGGCCTGGGCCTCGCGCTGGCCGCCGACCTCACCTGGTGCGCGGACACGGCACGGTTCTCGCTGATCTTCGCCCGGCGCGGGCTCAGCCTCGACTTCGGCACGTCCTGGCTGCTTCGCCAGCGGATCGGCGTGCACCGGGCGAAGGAGCTCGCCTACACCGCGAGGATGCTCAGCGGGGCGCAGGCGGCCGAGATCGGCTTCGTGAACGCGGTCGTGCCCGCTGCGGGGCTCGACGCCGCGGTTCGCGAGATCGCCGGCACCATCGCGGCCGGGCCGCCGGTGGCCCTTTCCATGACCAAGCGTGAGCTGGCCGCCGCCGGGACGTCGTCACTGGCCCAGGCCCTCGAGGTCGAGGCGCTGGCGCAGACGGTGAACGTCCACACCAGGGACATGCGGGAGGCACTTACGGCCTACGCCGAGCACCGCCCGCCCGTCTTCGAGGGACACTGACCGCCCGGGGCTCCGGACAGCCTCAGCGCTGACGTCGTCTCAGTACTTGACGTCGTCTCAGCGCCGACGCCGTCCCAGCGCTGACGTCGCCTCAGTACTGATGCTGCATCAGATCGATGACTGTTTTGGCTCCCTGGGTGAGGATCACTTTTCCCACGACCGTCATGTGCTCTTTCCAGTGTTCCTCGGCGGCGGTGGCGTCGCCCGCCTCGACGAGTGTCGCCAGCCGGGCCTGGGAACGGAGCCCTCGCAGGCGTGTCTCGGTGGTTTCTTTCCCGTCCTCGGGCTGGCTGACCGCGGCGACGGCTCGGGCGACGATCTCGTTGAGCATTTCGGCGACAATGCCCAGTGTCTGATTCCCCGCCAGTTCGACGAGCCGGGCGTGAAAGCGCGAGTTGGCGTTTCCGAACGCCTCGGGGTCGTCGATCACCTCGAGCTGTTCGGCGGTGAGCCGCCGCAGCTCGGCGGCCGCCGAGCGGTGATCCCCTGACGCGGCGACGAGCCGTACGGCGACCGGTTCGAGCAGGCTGCGGGCGGCGTGGACATCCGCGAGCGGCACATTGCGGGCCTGGAGCACGAGCGCCGCGGTGCGGGCCGTCATCCGCTGGTCCG
The DNA here is from genome assembly GCF_023242985.1 of Frankia sp. Mgl5. NCBI lineage: Bacteria > Bacillati > Actinomycetota > Actinomycetes > Frankiales > Frankiaceae > Frankia > Frankia sp. Mgl5. The sequence continues at coordinate 1,340 of NZ_JALKFY010000724.1, forward strand.
GCCGGTGGACGACGACGCCGCCGAGAACGCCGCGCTTGACCGAGATCAGGCCCTCGGTCTCGAGTATGCGCAGGGCTTCGCGCAGGGACGGGCGGGAGACCCCGAACCGCTCGACCAGATCCGGCTCGTGGCCGAGTGACTCGCCCTCGGAAAGATCGCCCTCGACGATGAGCTGCCGAATCTCGTCGGCGATGCGCTGGGGCTTTTCGCGCAGTGTGGCCCGGTCGCGATTCCGTGCTTTCCCCGGCTCGGCCACCATGATCGACCTTCTCTGAGTGTTTGCGGTCTGTCCAGCCTACCGGGACGCGACGATATGGCGCTGAAAGCTGCGCGCGGTCACTCGACTGGGCCCATGATTAGTCTAGATATTTCGGAGTACTCGGCTGGCCCGTCCTGCCGGCCGCGACGCGACGCGACGCGACGTGGCGACGACGCGACGCGACGCGACGACGGCGCCTGGTTGGTCCATCCATGCTCAAGATAATCAACGATGTTGACGAGCTGTCGACGTAGTAATGATCATGAATTACCGATGACCCGGTTCTGACGGAACGGACCCCGGGGCGTTGGTCGAGGCACTCGCTGCCATGGGCGGCCCCGGATTCATGCTCGGGCTCGGACCGTCACACGAGTCGCTCGTTCGCGGCGCGTACGGGATGTCCTGCGATTGCGCCGCTGTCAGGCGGACGGGTCACCCTCTGCGGGGAGCGCCGGTGCGTCGACCGGTTCGGTCGGCGGGTCCGGCTGCAGGCCGACGCTGTTGAGGACCGCCGCGAGACAGAGGTAGCCGCCGACGGCGAAGGACAGCTCGAGCAGCTGCCCCGCATCGAAATGGGAGGCCAGCAGCTGCCAGGTGTCGTCACCGACACGCGACTGGTCGATCATCTGGTCGGTCGCAGCCAGCAGTGCACGCTCGACCGGCGTCCACACCTCGGCCTCGGCTCCGTGCGGGATGGCGTAGAGCTGCTCGGTGGTGAGACCGACCTGCATCCCGATCCGGGTGTGCTGGGCCCACTCGTAGCCGGAGCGGGTGCGCCACGCTACCCGCAGGATGAGAAGTTCGCGGTGCCGAGGGTCGAGCGTGGCGTGCTCGCCGGCGAACAGACCGGTGAACGCGAGGAAGGTCTCGCTCAGCTGGACGTGGTGGGCGAACAGCCCGAGCGCCTTCGGCATCGGGGGGGCGTCCGGGGCGCCCGACAGGTAGAGCTCGGGTCGCCGCAGGTAGCGCAGGAGGATGGACCTGGTCTCGTCGTCCCACTTCTCGAACGGCAGTGGTTCCAGCCTGGGCGCCTGGGCCTGCGCCTGGGCCTGCGCCTGGGCCGGCGCCTGCGCCTGGGCCGGCGTTGCCGGGGACGAGTCGCGTGATTCCGGGTGCTCGGCTCCTGGTCCGGTCGCCATCGGGGCTCCTCAGGGCTAGGCGTTTGCGAGGGGCAACGTCCGTTATCGCTTCCGCAGCTAACAGTGCGGGTTCGGGGACGTCCATAGCTCGGCATTACCAGAGACGCACTGTCTGCCTGCGACTACTATCGTTTCACCGGCCGATTAGCATGTTGGATGGCTTGGAGTCAAGCGGAGCGGCGGCCGCGCCGCGATTCGGGCAGCCCGGCCTGGCGCCCGCGAACGAGCGTGACCAGGGGACTCGCCCGGGTGGTGACCATGTCCGTCCTGTGCCACCAGTCAGTTGGCGGGACCTTGGCCGACTGATGAATTGCGAGTCCACGGAAACCGGGGAGAGCCCGACCGGCGGCACCTGCCCGCTCGGTCCGGAGGCGAGTTCGCGATGGCGGCCTTGACGCTCGAATGATTCAGTGAGAATGTCGAAACAGGGGTTTGCGTGGATGTTGATATCAGGGGGGCCGGTTCCGATTGCGGTGCCGCCATGCTTGATTGCCTGGTAGAAACGGTTCCATGACCGACGCGAACGAGTTTGAGTTATCGTGCGGGCTCCCGCCGGGCCCGGACTTCGCCGACCTCGCCGTGCTCGCCGAAGAGCTCGGGTACGCGCGGGTGTGGATCTTCGATTCGGCGCCGCTGTGGGAGGATCCGTTCGCGCACCTGGCGCTCGCCGCCACCCGGACGACCCGGATCGGTCTCGCCACCGCCGTCCTGATCCCGACCCAGCGGTCTGTCATGACGATGGCCTCCGGCATCGCCACCATCGCCCGGCTGTCCGGCGGCCGCTTCCGGGCCTGCTTCGGTACCGGCTACACGGCGTGCATGACGATCGGGCAGCGTGCGATGCCGCTGGACGCGCTGATCGACTATGTCGCGTCGCTGCGCAGGCTGCTCGCCGGCGAGACGATCGTGCTCGACGGCGCGGCGGCCCGGATGCTGCACTGGCCCGGCCTGACCGCCGACCGGCCGGTCCAGGTGCCGCTGTGGCTCAGCGTCCTCGGCCCGCGCGGCAACAAGCGCGCCCCCGAGGTGGCTGACGGCACGATCGGGCCGCCCCACCCGACGCTGCCGACCGCGACGATGGTCTCGGGCACCGTGCTGGACCCCGGCGAGGACCCGAGCTCCAGCCGCGTACGGGAGGCGATCGGCCCGTGGCAGGTCGTCGGCTGGCACACCACCTATGCCGTCCGTGGGGCGGCCGGGGTGGACGCCCTGCCCGGTGGCTCGCAGTGGCGGAAGGCCCTCGAGGGCCTGGCCTCCGAGGAGGAGCGCCACCTGCTCACCTTCGAGGGCCATGTCACCCACCTCTCCGAGCGTGACCGGCCCCTGCTGGAGCACATCGACGTCGACACCATGGCCGGCGATGTCTACGTCGGCACCCTGGTCGGTGATTCCGTCAGCGTCGGACGGAAGCTCGGCAGGCTCGCCGAGGCGGGGTTCCGCGAGGTCATGTACACGCCCGCCGGCCCGGACGTCGCCCGCGAGCTGCGCGCCTTCGCCGCCGCCCGCCCTTCGGGATAGCCGTACGGCGAGGTCAGGGGCTGGCGGCGGGCGAAGCTGGCGGCGCTGGTGGCAGGTAGCCGCGGGACCGCAGGTGCTCTATGGTCACGGCGGCGCAGGAGCGCACGTGCTCCTCGCTGGTCCGCGTCGCCGCCGCGACGTCGCCCGCCCCGATCTCGGCCAGCAACAGCCCGCGGTACCGGGCCTCGTTGTCCACCCAGGCCGGGGAGTCGTAGTAGAAGCTGCCCTGGAGCACGCCGCCGAGGAACTCCAGGATCGCGTCGAGCCGCGGTGACTTTCCGGCGGTGGCG
>NZ_JALKFY010000725.1:0-4531 GCF_023242985.1 Frankia sp. Mgl5
GAGGGGCAGCGCCGCCCGGCCTGAACGCGCTATCCCCGCCCTGAAGGACAGGGATAGCGCGCTACGAATCTCAGTCAGCGTGATGGTCATTCAGGCCGGCGCCGCCCGCAAGGTGCTCGACACGGCACCCGACCAGGCCCGCGCGGCGATGCGCGCGGTCGAGACCAGCGGCCGCAGCGCGATGACCGAGCTGCGTCACGTGATGGGCCTGCTGACGATGACCGGCGGTGTCCCGGACGGCGGGCAGGGTGGTCCGGGTCCCGGCCCCCAGCCGGGACTCGGCGGTGTCGCCGAGCTGGCGCGGCGCGTTCGCGACACCGGGGTGGCCGTCGAGCTGAGCACGGTGGGAACGCCGGTGCCGTTGCCCGCCGGCGTCGACCTGGCCGCGTTCCGGGTGGTGCAGGAGGCCCTGACCAATGCCGTCAGGCATGCGGCCGGGGCGCCGGTCCGGATCGTCGTCGCCTATTCGCCGGATCTCGTCCGGGTCGAGGTGACCGACACCGGCGGCGTCCGGGCGTCGGCCGCCGGGGCGGGCAGCGGCGCCGGGCTGATCGGCCTGCGGGAACGGCTCGCCGTCTACGGCGGCACGCTGGCGGCGGGCCCGCGCCCGACCGGCGGGTACCGGGTGCTGGCCGAGATCCCGCTGGACGGCCCGTGACGCCGCCGCGGGTGGTCATCGCCGACGACCAGGCGCTGGTCCGGGCCGGGTTCCGGATGATCCTCACCGCCGACGGGATCGAGGTCGCCGCCGACGCCGCCGACGGCGCCCAGGCCGTCGACGCCGTCCGGCGGACCCGCCCGGATGTCGTGCTCATGGACATCCGCATGCCGGTGATGGACGGGCTGGAGGCCACCCGCCGGATCCTGAGCGGCACGGCGGCGGCACCCCGGGTGATCATCCTGACGACCTTCGACGTCGACCAGTACGTCTACGCCGCGCTGACCGCCGGCGCCAGCGGCTTCCTGCTCAAGGACGTCAGTCCCGAGCAGCTGGTGGCCGCCGTCCGGCTGGTCCGCGCGGGGGACGCGCTGCTCGCACCGACGATCACCCGGCGGCTGGTGGAACGGTTCGCCTCACCGGAAAGGGCGGCGGCCACCACGCACCGCGATCTGTCGTCGCTCACCCCCCGGGAACTGGAGGTCCTCCGGTTCCTCGCGCGTGGTCTGAGCAACGCCGAGCTGGCGGCGCGTTTCCAGCTCAGTGAGGCCACGGTGAAGACCCACGTGGCCCGGATCCTCGCCAAGCTCGGGTTGCGCGACCGGGTCCAGGCGGTCGTCGTCGCCTACGAGACCGGCCTGGTCACCCCGGGGGCTCGGCACTGACGGGACCGGAGCCGCCCGCCCCGGACCCAGCCGCTCCAGACCCGGCCGCTCCCGGCCCGGCCGGGTCGGCGGCGCCCGGCTCGGTTCCGGCCCGCTTGAGAAGCGTCGGTTCGAGCAGGTCGGGCTCCGCCGGCACCGTCTCGAGGAGGCCCACCGCGAGCGGGACGGGCTCGACGTGGTGGGCGCCGCGCAGCGCCGAGGCCGCCGCGGCGACCAGACCGAGCAGGGCCGAGGCCACGAAGACGACGACGAGCCCGTCATGGAACGGTGCCGAGATGAGGTCGGGGAAGAACTCCCGGCCGGTCACCGTCGCGCGGTGCTCGGGCGAGAGCGCGCTTAGTGTCCCGGTCGAGGACAGCAGGTGCTCGACCGGGTTCAGGCCGAGCACCGCGGCGAACAGCGACGCGACCGGGGGCAGGGAACCGACCTGCTGGGCGACGTCGGCGGGCACGCCCTCCGCCCGCAGGCCGGTGGTGAAGGCGCCCGGCAGGCTGCCCGCCAGCCCGGCGACCATGAGTGAGAAGAAGAGCCCGATGGACAGCGCGCCGCCGGCGTTCTGGAAGGTCGAGCGCATCCCGGATCCGACCCCGCGCAGGTGCGCCGGGACGCTGCTCATGATCGAGGACGAGTTCGGCGCGGCGAACATCCCGGCACCGATGCCGTTCACGGTGATCAGCAGCCCGAACGCCCAGTAGGAGAAGTTGACGGGCAGCAGCATGAGGCCGACGAAGCTGCCCGCGAACACCAGCATCCCGGTGGTGGCCAGGCCGCGGGCGCCGGAGCGGTCGGACAGGAACCCCGACAGCGGGCCCGCCACGAGGACACCGGCGGTCAGTGGCAACAGGTAGATTCCGGCCCAGAACGGGGTGTCGTCGAAGTCGTAGCCGTGCAGGGGCAGCCAGATCCCCTGCAGCCAGATGATCAGCATGAACTGCAGACCGCCGCGCGCGACCGACACCGCCAGGCCGGCCGCGTTCCCGGCGCTGAAGGCCCGGATACGGAACAGCGAGAGCTCGAACATCGGCGACTCGAACCGCTTCTCGATCACGACGAAGGCTGCCAGCAGCGCCACGCCCCCGATGAGCAGCACCAGGACCTTGGGGCTGCTCCAGGCCATCGCGTGGTTCCTGTAGGGCTGCAGGCCCTCGGTGACGGCGATCAGCACCGCCCCCAGGCCCACCGAGAAGGTGATGTTGCCCCACCAGTCGAAGCGGCCCCGTTCCGGGCGGTCCCGGCGCTCGGGCTCGCGCAGCGTCCGGTAGGCCCAGATGGTGCCGAAGACACCGACGGGCACGTTCACCCAGAACACCGCGCGCCAGTCCAGGACGGCCAGCACCCCGCCGGCGACCAGGCCGATGAACTGCCCGGCGAGCGCGGCGACCTGGTTGATGCCGAGCGCCAGACCGCGCTGGTCGGGCGGGAACACGTCGGTGAGGATCGCGGCCGAGTTGGCGGCCAGCATGGAGCCGCCGACCGCCTGCAGCACGCGCCAGCCGATCAGCCACATCGCGGCGCTGCGCCCGTGGAAGGGATCGAAGGACAGCAGGATGGAGGCGACGGTGAAGACCACAAAGCCGGCGTTGTAGATCCGCACCCGGCCGAACATGTCGCCCAGCCGCCCCAGCGGCACGACGAGCACCGCCTGCACCAGGCGGTATCCCATGATCATCCAGAGCAGATAGCTGACGTTACCGGGCGCCAGCGGATCCAGGTCGATGCCGAGGAAGATCGGCGGCAGGGCGATCAGGACGATGGAGCCGTCGAGCGCCGACATGAAGACCGCGGCGGTCGTGTTGGCCAGGACGGCCCAGCGGCGATCGCCGTGCTTGGTGACGGCCGGCATCAGATGCGCTGCGCCAGGCGCTCGAGCAGCGGCGCGGCGGCCTTCAGGCAGGCCAGCTCGTCGTCGTCGAAGCCGCTGGACAGCGCCCGCGCGAGCTGCTCGCTACGGGCGTTTCGCCTGTCCCGCAGCGCCTCGCGGCCGGCGTCGGCGAGCGAGAGGATCACCCGGCGGCCGTCGTCCGGATCGGGCCGGCGTTCGACGAGGCCACGCTCCTCCAGGCCGCCGAGGGTCGCCCCCATCGACTGCGGGCTGATCGTCTCCTGCTTCGCGAGGGCCGCGGCGGTGGTCGGACCGCCGCGCTCAAGGCGCACCAGGGCCGCGATCTCCCCGACGGTCAGCTCACCGTCGGGCTGCACCAGACGCAGCCGCCGCACCAGCAGGCTCATGCTCAGCCGCAGCCCGGCCGCGATCTCGAGGAGGTCGGCGAGTTCGACGGGCCCGGCGGCGTCCGCCTCGACGATCTCAGCGTCAGCGAGCATTCCGTCAGCCTAGACTTACAAGTCCAGCCTGACCAGATGTGTCCTGGTCAGCGGCCCGACGTCCCGGAATCGGGAGCGCCGGCCGGTGATCTGGGCTTACTGTTCGGGCATGGCTGACATCTCGCCGGTGGTTCTCGTCCACGGCCTCGCGTCGTCGAGCGAACACGGCTGGCGTGCAGCCGGCTGGATCGACCTGCTCCAGGAGGCGGGCCGCGAGGTCGTCGCGGTCGACCTGCCCGGACACGGCCGTTCCCGCCGGGACACCGATCCGGCGGCCTACCCCGACGCCGCCGCCGAGATCGCCGAGGCGTTCGCCGGGCGCGGCGCCGTCGACGCCGTGGGCTTCTCCGCCGGCGCCCACCTGTTGCTCGAGTGCGCGGTGCGCGGGCTGGCGCCGTTCAACCGGCTCGCCCTGATGGGCGTCGGCCCACGGCTGCTGGAGCCCCGCCCGCAGCGGGGCCCGGTGCTCGGTGCCACGCCGTCCGAGGACGACGGCACCGACATCCTGGCCCGGCTGATCCGCGGGCTCGCCCGGCGCGCCGGCAACGACATGGCCGCGGTGGACGCGTTCGCCCGCCGGCCGAGGCGGACGCTCACCACGGCCGAGCTGGCCACCGTCGGCTGCGAGGTCCTGATCGTCACCGGCGAGCGGGACGAGGGGGCGGGCTCACCCGAGGAGCTGGCCGCACTGTTCCCCAAGGCCACCGGACGGACCATCGAGGGCGCCGACCACTTCTCCGTGCAGGCCAACCCGCGGGCGATGAACGCCGTGCTGGACTTCCTCGGCGTCTGACCGCCCCGGCGGGCAGGCGCGCGGCCCGGGCCCCCCCGGGGGGGGCCCGGCCCGCCCCCGGGGGGACTGGGCCGGGGTGGTTTGCCCGGTTGG
>NZ_JALKFY010000726.1:0-4246 GCF_023242985.1 Frankia sp. Mgl5
CGGGTTCCTCACCGAAACCGGACTGACCTGGAAAAATCTCCGATCAACATAACTTCACACGTTAATCTTCAGTAGCCAGCAGCGAGAAGATCGGCACCGCATCGCCGTTCACCGTGCTGCCGGTCGCGTCGGTGAGCGGCCTCATCACCGACGCCACCGACGGCCGCCCGGTCATCGCCGAGCTACTTAAACAGGAACGACGATCCTGAAAGCTCGCTGACCGGTCCCGTCGGGCCGTGCGGGGCCGACCGCGCCATTTGGGACGGGAGGCGGCGGCGTGGTAGCGGGTGATTAGGGCGCGGTGCCAGCGCAGAAAAGTCTCCGGGCGGACCAGTAGCCGCAGGCGGTGCAGGGTTGGCCGCGGCAACTACAGCCCCGCGAGCGTCGAGCGCCCGGCGTAACACGCGCAGCTCGGCGGGCGTGCGCCGCTGGGCGGCTGCCGCGGACGCCTCCGTCGCACGCCTCGATCACCGCAACGATGTCGCTGCCCCGGAGCACGGAATCCCACTCCTCGGAAACGTCGGGGGCCGTGACGAACACGCCGAAGCCCTGCACAGACTCGAGCGCACCCTGGCCGGCGGGTGGTACTCCGCGGTCCCGATACCAGCCAGGGCCGAGTAGCTGTAGCCCCGCTGCGGCATGAGGAAGGGCAGGAGCGCCGGGACAGCACCCTGGTACAGATCGTTGACGGTGTGGGTGGCGGTGAGAGATCCCATCCGGCCCTTGTTCATAACCGGCAGTTCATTGGTTCCGGGCTCCTCCCGACCCTGCCCACACCTGCCGTATTCCTCAGGTTGTCCGAGAAGTAAAGAGCAGGAGACGCCAGTCCATGTGCCATGACTGCTCGCTCAGACCTTCGGCGCTCGGAGCAGGGCCAGCGTGTGGTCCAGCTCGGCGCGCAGGATCTCGCTGGCGCGCTCGCCGTCGCCGGCGGCCACGGCCTCGATGAGGGCGGCGTGCGCGGCGTCGCCGTGGTTGACCTCGGCGGCGCGAAGATCCAGAAGCTCGACCAGCTCGATGAGCCCTCGGCGCAGGGTGGGCAGGAACTCGGTGAACAGCCCGTCGAGCACGGGGTTACGCGCGGCCGCGACCACGGCGGCGTGCAGGCGGATGTCGGCGTCGACGAACACCTTGTCATCGCCACCGGCCGCCGCCTCCCGCCGCCGTTCGAGGGCCGCCCACAGAGCACTCATCTCCACGTCGGTGCGGCGCTGCGCGGCGAGCCGCACCGCCTGCACCTCCATCAGCATCCGTACCTCGTAGACGTCCGCGACCGCGGCGCGGCGCAGCACCTCCCGCCAGTCCTGCGCCGGTTCCAGGGCGATGACGAACACTCCGGATCCCTGCCGGGACTGCACCAGCCCCGCGCCTGCCAGCGCGCGCAACGCCTCCCGCACAGTGGAACGCCCCACTCCGAGCGTCGCGGCAAGCGAGGTCTCCCCGGGCAGACGAGTGCCGACCGGCCACTCACCGCCGGTGATCTGCTCACGCAGACGCTGAGTCGCCTGGTCGACCAGAGACGTCGGATGCAGTGCGCCGAGCGCCATCGAACCCCACAGGTTGTCAGAGAAGCTGAGACCTGGAGTATGGTACGCCCGTGACGCTGGGCGTGTGGCTGCTTCTTCTCCGCCGCGGCGGGGCCTGAGACGACCGGCACCCCGCCGCGGTGGAGCGTCGTGCTGCCGGTCGACGAGGTGCGACCGAGCCGGAAAGGCCGACCACTCCCATGTCCGTTCATTCCTCCAGGCTGCCTGCCGCGGCGTCGCCCGCCGGCACGTCGCCGGCACCCGCCACTGCCGCATCCTCCGCCATGGCGGCCAGCTTTCCCACGCTGATCCGGCCACAGGGCACCAGGCCGGCCGACGCGCCCGCCTGGAATCCGCAGCGCCCCAGCTTCATGCCCCACCAGCGGTACAAGCCCGCCCACGAGCGGGTGAGCCTGCCCGGCATCGCCCCGTCGGCGCGGAGGTGGCCGACGCACCGCGTCGACACCGCGCCGCTGTGGGTACCGGTGGATCTCCGGGACGGCAACCAGGCCCTGCGCGAGCCGATGGACACGCCACGCAAGCGAACGATGTTCGACCTCTTCGTCGCCATGGGCTTCAAGGAGATCGAGGTCGGCTATCCCTCGGCCAGTCAGACCGACTTCGATTTCGTCCGGCACCTGGTCGAGGACGACGCCATCCCGCCGGACGTCACGGTGGTGGTGTTCACTCCGGCGCGGCAGGACCTCATCGAACGGACCTTCGAGTCGATCGCCGGGATACCGGACACCGGCGGGATGCCTCGGGTCGTGGTCCACCTCTACATCGCGACGGCCCCGGTCTGGCGGCAGGTCGTCCTCGGTCGCGACCGTGCGGATGTGCTGTCGCTGGCCCGCGACGCCGCCGGGCATATGGCCCGGCTCGCCGAGGCACCGCACTGCCCGGACGTCCGTTTCCAGTTCTCCCCCGAGGTCTTCAACGCGACCGAACCCGACTTCGCCCTGGAGATCTGCAACACCCTCACCGCGCTGTGGGACGCTTGCCCGCAACGGCCGGTCATCCACAACCTACCGGCGACCATCGAGATCTCCACCCCGAACATCTATGCCGACCAGATCGAGTACATGCACCGCAACCTGGACCGGCGGGACTCGGTGATCCTCTCCGTCCACCCGCACAACGACCGCGGCACCGGAGTCGCGTGCGCGGAGCTGGCGCTGCTCGCCGGCGCGCAGCGGATCGAGGGCTGCCTGTTCGGAAACGGCGAACGCACCGGGAACGTCGATCTGGTCACCCTCGCGCTCAACCTCTACTCTCAGGGCGTCAACCCGATGATCGACTTTTCGGACATCGACGTCATCCGGGAGACTGTTGAGCACTGCAACCGGATGCCGGTCCATCCGCGGCACCCCTATGGTGGCGAGCTGGCGTACACGGCCTTCTCCGGCACCCACCAGGACGCGATCAGCAAGGGCCTCGCGCATCACGCGGCCCGCGCCACTGAACTCGCAGTGCCGGTGGGCCAGACCCCGTGGACCGTGCCGTACCTGCCGATCGACCCGGCGGACGTCGGGCGCACCTACGAGGCTCTGATCCGGGTGAACAGCCAGTCCGGAAAAGGCGGCATCGCACACCTGCTGAACCTGCACCAGGGCCTGGAGCTCCCCAGGAGCCTGCAGATCGACTTCGCACAGTCCGCACAGCAAACCGCCGACCGCGACGGCCGAGAGCTCGCGCCCAAGGAGCTGTGGGAGATGTTCCAGGCCCGCTACCTGGCTCCCGTGTACGCCGGGCCGGTGGTGCTGCTCGCCTGGCGGACCGCCGAGACAGCCGCGGGCGAGCACGAGTTCGTGGCGGAGCTGTCGATCTCCGGCACGGAGACGAGTGCCCGGGCCACCGGAAACGGTCCGCTCGCGGCGCTGACAGCCCTGCTCGCCGGGGTCGGTGTCGAGGCGGAGATCCTCGCCTACAGCGAACACGCCATGGAGCGCGGCGGGACCAGCCTCGCGACAGCCTACGTCCAGGTCGGTCGCAGCGGAACGGACCGCTGGGGCGCGGGCCAAGACACCTCCGCACTCACCGCTTCGGTCAACGCCGTCATCGCCGCGGTCAACCGCCTCCCGCGGTAGCGGCCTCCGCGATGGCCGACCCTGCTTCCGGGGCCGGCCATCGCCGGATGCGGGATCCGCCGACGGCATGCCGGCCGCGCACGGCCTCATCCCGACCAATCCATACTCTGCCGCCGCGGAACTGAAGTCGTGGAGCCGTTCCGAGGTCAGCGCTGCTGACGGCATCCCGCGGTACTCGGTCGTCACCACTGCGCGAACCCGCGAGTCGGAGTTCGTGCTGCGGGACTTCGACGTGATCGACAAGAGTGGCACGCGGGTGGCGGACGTGGCCGTCGAACGTCCGACCGTCCTGGCAGTCGGAACCGACGCCGACGTACTCGACATGCCCTGACCGTCGCTCGCCGTTCTCGGCTTCGCCTTCAGGCCAGAGCACAGAACGAGTTCCGCATGGCGCACGACCATATTCGGTCGGCGCCCGTCCGAGAGCGGCAACCGCCACGGTTCCCCTGGTCGGGCCCACGCCCGCCAGGGGACCCTCCCCGCGGCGCCGAGTCTGGTCCGTGCCTGGGAGATCGCCCCGGCATTCGTGGGCTACGGCGACCTCTTATCCAGGGCGGACGGCTACGGCTGGATCCACAGTTTCTCGGGCAGCAGGGAACCGAGGCCGTACTGCGCGAGGCCGCCGACGTTCTT
>NZ_JALKFY010000727.1:0-4151 GCF_023242985.1 Frankia sp. Mgl5
ACGGCCCGGTGGTTGAACACGGTGCGGGTGGCGAGGGCGGCGGCCAGGTCGTCCACGGAGAGAACACCGCCACCGGCGTCGGCAACCGCGCCGCTACCAGCACCGGCGTCACGCAGGTGTGCGGCCAGGCGGCGGCCCTGCTCGCGGACCGCCGCGTCGCTGCGCGCCGACAACGGCACCAGAACCGGCTGCGCCCGCTCGCCGGCCCGCTCCGCGTCTGCCCGGCCTGGCCTGGTCTCCGCCGAGGAGGATTCGGTGCCTGTCGGCGTCGCGGTGAGGGTGGCCGGGGCCTGTTCGATGATGACGTGCGCGTTCGTTCCGCTGACGCCGAAGGCTGACACGCCTGCGCGCCGCGGTTCGCCCGTCTGGGGCCAGGGGCGTGCCTCCGTGAGCACCTCGACCCCGCCGGCGGACCAGTCCACCTGGGTGGAGGGCGCGTCCACGTGCAGCGTCGCCGGCAGGACGCCCTCCCGGATCGCCTGCACGATCTTGATGACGCCGGCGGCGCCGGCGGCGGCCTGGGTGTGCCCGATGTTCGACTTCACCGATCCGAGGAAGAGCGGCCGGTCGGCGGGCCGGTTGCGGCCGTAGGTGGTGAGCAGCGCGTGGGCCTCGATCGGATCGCCCAGGGACGTGCCGGTGCCGTGGGCCTCGACCGCGTCTATCTGGGCCGGGCTCAGGCGGGCGCCCGCCAGCGCGGCGCGGATGACCCGCTGCTGGGACGGGCCGTTCGGCGCGGTCAGACCGTTCGAGGCGCCGTCGGAGTTCACCGCGCTGCCGCGCACGAGCGCGAGAACGGGATGGTTGTTGGCCTGCGCGTCACGTAGCCGCTCCACGAGCAGGACACCGGCACCCTCAGCCCATCCCGTGCCGTCGGCGGCCGACGAGAACGCCTTGCACCGACCGTCGGGGGCCAGGCCGCGCTGGCGGGAGAACTCGATGAAGGCTGCCGGGGAGGACATCACCGTCACCCCGCTGGCCAGCGCCAGGTCGGTCTCGCCGTTGCGCAGGGCCTGGACGGCCAGGTGCAGCGCGACGAGGGCCGACGAGCAGGCGGTGTCGACGGTGACCGACGGCCCCTCGAAACCGAACGTGTACGAGATCCGCCCGGACAGCACACTGCCGAGGCTGCCGAGCCCCAGGTACGCCTCCAGCTCCGGCGGCGGCTGGGTCACCCCCGCGGTGTAGTCGTGCCCGTTCGTGCCGGCGAACACCGCGGTGCGGCTGCCACGCAGGGACGTCGGGTCGATCCCGGCCTGCTCGAACGCCTCCCAGGTGGTCTCCAGCAGCAGCCGCTGCTGCGGGTCGATCGCCAGTGCCTCCCGGGGGGAGATGCCGAAGAACTCGGCGTCGAAACCGCCGGCGTCCGGCAGGAACCCGCCGTGGCGGGTGTAGGACTTGCCGGTCGCGTCCGGGTCCGGGTCGAACAGGTCGGCGTCCCAGCCGCGGTCCGCCGGGAACTCGCCGATCGCGTCGCGCCCGTCGGCGACCAGCTCCCACAGCTGCCGCGCCGAGCCGACCCCGCCCGGAAAGCGGCAGGCCATCCCCACGATCGCCACCGGCTCGTGTCGGGCGTCCCGCTCGTCCTGCAGCCGCTCACGGGTCTCGTGCAGCTCCGCGGTCACCCGCTTGAGGAGGTATCGGATCTGGTCGTCGCTCATGGTCCACCTTCTTTCTTGCGCTGCGAGGTCAGGAGATCCCGAGGGTCTTGCCGATGAAGTCGATGAGTTCGGCGTCGCTGGCGTCGGACAGCTCCTCCACGACGGACGTCCCGTTCGCCGCCTGGGGCGGGGAGCTGAACCTGGCGAGCAGGTCCCGCAGGCGGTCGGTCGCGGCGGAGTGATCCGCGCCCGTCACCGCGGCGGCGGTCAGCACCGACTCCAGCCGGTCGATCTCGGCGAGCACGGTCGGCAGGCCGGCCGGCTCGTCCGGCACCAGCTCGGTGAGCAGGTGGTCGGTGAGCGCGGCGGCCGTCGGATAGTCGAACACCAGGCCGGCGGGCAGGGACAGTCCGGTTTCGGCGGTCAGCCGGTTGCGCAGGTTCACCGCGGCCAGCGAGTCGAACCCCTGGTCGCGGAACCCGCGGTCGACGTCGACCTGATCGGGAGATGCGTGCCCCTGCACAGCGGCGATGTGACCGCGGACGACCGCGAGCAGTGCCTCCCGGCGCGCCGGGCCGCTCAGCTCGGCCAGTCGGGCCGCGAGATCCGGGCCGGTGGCGCCGTTCGCGGCGCCCGGCTGGCCCGCGCCGGCCCGCTCGGCGGCGGCGGCCCGCTCGGCGGCCACCGCCGGCAGCTCGTGGACCAGCGGATGCGGCCGGGCCCGGTGGAACGTCCGCCAGTCGGCGTCCACCACCGCCAGGTGTGTCTCGCCGGAGTCCAGGACGCCGGCCAGTGCGTGCACGGCCAGATCCGGGTCCATGCCGCGCAGCCCGTACCGGCCGAGGATGCGTTCCACCTCGGGCTCGGCGAGCCCCGCGCCCCCCCACTGGCCCCACGCGACGGAGGTGGCCACCAACCCGGCGGCGCGCCGCTGGCCGGCGAGGGCGTCCAGGAAGGCGTTGCCCGGGGCGTAGTTGCCCTGGCCGGTGACTCCCGCGGTGCCGGCGATCGAGGAGAACAGGACGAACGCGTCGAGCTGCGTCTCCCGGGTCAGCTCGTGCAGGTTCAGCGCACCGCCGACCTTCACCCGCAGCACCCGGTCGATCTGCTTCAGGGTCAGCTCCGAGATCAGGCCGTCGTCGAGGATCGCCGCGGTGTGGATGACCGCACGCAGCGGGACGTCGTCGGGTATCGCCGCGATAACGTCGGCGAGCGCCGCCCGGTCCGCGACGTCGACCGCGGCGATCGTCACCCGCGCACCCAGCGCCCGCAGCTGGGCGGCGAGCTCCGGGGCCCCGGGAGCCTGGTCGCCGCGCCGGCTGGTCAACAGCAGGTGCGGGGCGCCGGCCCGGGCCAGCCAGCGGGCGACATGCCCGCCGAGCGCACCGGTGCCGCCGGTCACGAGGACGGTGCCGCGTGGCGTCCATCCGGGCGACGGCGCGGGCTGCTCGGCCGGCGCGGGCACCAGCCGGCGGGCCAGCAGACCCGCGGGCCGCACGGCGAGCTCGGTCTCGCCGTGGCCCCCGCGCAGCGCGGCCGCCAGCGAGGGCGCCGTCCGCTCGTCGAGCTCGGCGGGCAGGTCGACGAGGCCTCCCCAGCGGCCGGGGTGCTCCACCGCGGCGATGGAGCCGAGACCCCACAGCAGGGCGTCGGCGGGCCGGGTGACCGGGTCCGCGGCCGAGGTCGACACGGCGCCGCTCGTGCCGACCCACAGTGGCGCCTCAAGGCCGACATCCTCCAGCGCCTGGAGCAGCGCGACGGTCGCCGCGGTGCCGGCGGGGGTGGCGACGGCGTCCGGATGCGGCGTCTCGTCCAGGGCGAGCAGCGACAGCACCCCGGCGACCGGCCGTTTCCCGCCGTCGCCGGCGTCGACACCGTCCGCGCTCTCCGCGCTCTCCGCGGCGTCCCCGCCGTCGCTGAGCAGGCGGGTCAGCTCGCCGGCCAGGTTCGCGCGGTCCTGCGTGGCCGGATCGACGACGAGCGGTCGCACGCCGGCCCCGTCGCCTTCCAGCAGCTGGCGCACCGCGTCGACCCGCGGATGCTGCCGCTCCCCGGTGGGGACGACCAGCAGCCAGTCGCCTGGGCGCGGCGCAGCCGGCGAAGCGCTGGCGGGGACGGGCCGCCAGGCGATCCGGAACCGCCAGGAGTCCGCGGTCGACTCGGTGACCTGGCGGGTCCACCACGACGCCAGCGCGGGCAGCACCGTCGCGAGCGCGCTCTGGTCCTTCGGGTCCGAGATGCCGAGGGTGTCGGCCAGGGCGTCCGCGTCGGTGCGCTGGACGGTGTCCCAGAACCCCGCCCCGACCGCGTCCAGCGGGCCGGCCGGATGGTCGACCACCGCCGTCGCCGTCTCCTCCAGCCAGTAGCGCTGGCGCTGGAAGGGGTAGGTGGGCAGCGTCGCGGCGACCCGCCTCGGCCGGCTTCGGAGGCCGACGTCCGTCCCCGCGGGAGTCTCGCCGGCGGCTTCTTCGCTGGTGAGGGTGGTTGCGGTGGGGGTGTGGCCGTGGGTGTGGAGGGTGGCGAGGGCGGTGGGGATGGTGGTGGTGGGGG
>NZ_JALKFY010000728.1:0-4109 GCF_023242985.1 Frankia sp. Mgl5
CAGCCGCCCGGCGAGGCTGCTCTCCAACACGTCCATGATCAGATATGTACCCGGAGCGGCCACGCAAGACACGCTCTAAGTCGAAGGCGCGGCGCATGATCGGGCCGACGAAGTCGCGGCTGGGCGGCGCGCGCGGCGACCTGCGCTGAGGGGCTCCTGTCCGTGCGGCGCACACTGCCTGGCCCGCCCCTCGGCGTAACGAGCCCGGAGCGACACCGTCGCCCCCGTACGATGCGCGGCGACCCCGCACCCGCCCCTTCGCCGAACGACGGCGAGAAGGACGCACCACCTCGAGATCACGCGGTGCGCCGAACGTTACCTGACCCGAAAGCCCTACTCGCCAAGATCGTCAGCGCCGCTTGACAAGCGTAGAAGCATCCCGGCTTGGACAGCCCCTCCGCGACGAGGCTCGCCGACGGCGGGAGTGTCCGACTAGTCGGACACTCCCAGCCATCAGGCGAAAGATCGAGGCTAGTCGCTGGTTGGTCAGGTTGGGGCGACCAATGGGTGGGAGTGGCCCACGTGGTCAAGCAGTGCTGCCAGTTCCGGTGGGGGTGGGGCGGTCGACCAGCGGTGCCAGTACAGCTGCAGACGCGCCCAGGGGCTCAGCCAGCCGCGGACCTGTCGCAGTGTGTCCTGCCAGAAGATGCGGCGCCGTGGATTTTTCCCCCGCCGCCCCGCGGTCCTCGCGGGGCGTTTCCTGGGCGTGGTCGGAGGGTGGCGCGCTCAGCAGGCTGAAGGTGAACGCCAGCATGACCAGCTGCCAGTGGCGCACGATGGCCTGTTCGGAACGGACCTGG
This sequence comes from Frankia sp. Mgl5, assembly GCF_023242985.1. Classification (NCBI taxonomy): domain Bacteria; kingdom Bacillati; phylum Actinomycetota; class Actinomycetes; order Frankiales; family Frankiaceae; genus Frankia; species Frankia sp. Mgl5. The sequence continues at coordinate 801 of NZ_JALKFY010000728.1, forward strand.
AAGTCCGCCCAGCCCAGCTCGTGCTTGACCGGTTTGTAGTAGTGCTCGATTCAGTCCCGCAGCCGGTAGATCCGGTAGACCTCGGCCGCGTCCGCCTCGGCCACCGAGAGGTTGGTGGCCATGAACCAGGTCGAGTCGGCGGTGAGGACTGTCGGGTCGGCGGTGGCGGCGATCAGGCGGGTGCCCTGGGTGGGTCCGTAGCAGGGGCCCAGCTCCAGTTCGGCGACGTGGCGCACCAGCGGTCGGTTGTGGCTGTCGGTCAGCACCAGGCGCCGCCAGTTCGCCAGTCCGCCAGTGGCAGGCGGGCGGCGGCCTCGGCGGGGGTGAACGCCGGCGGGTGGGCGGGATCGGCGACGAACTGCCAGGTGCCGTGGCGGGGGCGCAGGGCCAGTACGTAGCGGATTTTGGCCGTCCGCAGGCGCCCCTCGAACTTGGGGTTCTCGCCGTAGATGCAGTCGGCGACCACCGCCCGGAAAGGCACTCCGGCGCCGCGGGCTTTCTCGATCAGGTCCCAGGCCAGCTCCGGTTTGGTGGCGAACGCCGGGTCCGCCTCGCCGCCGGGCAGCCGGGAGGCGGGCCGGTAGGGTCGCACCCCCAGCGGCACGTGGCGGCTGCCGTCAGCCCAGTGACTGGTGACGGCCACAACGCCGTTGGCGGTGCGGCCGAGCTTGCCGATGTACTGCTGGGCGGCCAGCACGATGCCATGGCCGCGCTTGCGGTCCCCGGTCTCGTCGATGATGAGCACCCCGTTGCCATGCGGCCCCAACTCCGGGTGCCGACGCCACAGGTCCACCCGCCGTGCGCCCAGGGCGTCGGGATCCCAGGGCGCGTCGTGCAGGAAGTGGTGCAGCCGCTGCCGGTCGGCGCCGGGGACCAGGGCGGCAAGCCCCGTCAGCGTCTTGTTGCGCTCCCGGGGCAGCAACAGGCCGATCAGATAGTGCCGCAGCGCGGTGCGCTCAGCCACACGACAGAACAGGTCGTCGAAGTCACCGCAGAACAGGTCGATCGCCTCCGCCGTCGGCGCGGTCGGCTTGCGAGGAGTGGCCATCGGGCACCTCCCACCGGAACGGCCCAGCCAGACACCACCAACCGTACGTCCGCCTTCCCAAACCTGACCAACCAGCGACTAGACGAGGCGGATGACGCGTTTGCCGCGGGCGTGGCCGGTTTCGGCGGCTCGGTGGGCGTCCTGGATTTCGTCCAGGGGATAGACGTGCTCGATGGTCGGGTGCAGGTCTCCCTTGTCGACGTGCTCGGCGAGGGTTTGCAGGTCCGCGCGTCGGGGGCGGGCGATTAGCAGGCGTACGCGCGGGCCGGGCAGGACGGTGGACAGCAGGGCGAACGGCATGGCGCTGGAGGTGATCGCAACAATGCGGCCGCCTGGGCGGAGGGCGCGACGGTAAGCGCGGAGCAAGGAGCCGTCGCAGTCGAGGATGGCGTCGAACTCCCGTTCCAGGGCGTTCGGCGGGGTGGTGGCGTAGTCGACGGTTCGGTCGGCGCCGAGTTCGCGGCAGAACGGGGCGCTGGCGGCGCTGGCGATGGCGGTGACGTGGGCACCCCAGGCGTGGGCCAGTTGGATCGCCGTGCTGCCGACGCCGCCGCTCGCGCCGACGACGAGCAGTCGTTGTCCGGAGCCTAGGCGGAGCATGTCCCGCAGGGCGCGCAGTGCGGTTACGCCGACCGAGGGCAGGCTGGCAGCGGCCACCAGGTCTGTGCCGCTGGGTGCGGCGGTGGTCGCCTTGGGTTTGGCGAGGATGTAATCGCAGGCCGCGCCCGTTCGTCCGGAGACGTCGCCGAGGATGCCCCACACGTGTTCGCCCACCATGAGACCGGTGACCTCGCTGCCGAGCTCGACCACCTCCCCGGCGAAGTCCAATCCGGTGCTCTTGGGGAAGCGTCGCCCGGTCATCAGACGCATCCCGCCGGAGCGGATCTTCACGTCGATCGAGTTGACGCTGGATGCGTGTACCCGAATGAGCACCTGACCCGGCCCCGGGGAGGGACGCGGGACTGTACGGACGGAGAGCACCTCGGGGCCTCCGTAACGGTCGTACTGGACGGCGCGCGTCATCGGCTGGTCAGGCGACATGGGCGGGATCCTTTGCCGGGGCTTCGGTGGACGAGGGCTGGGTGGCACGGCGTGGGCCGGCGACGAGCAGGGCGATGTCTCCGGCCATCAACGCGGTGGGAGTCACGGTCAGCCCGACGACTGTGATCGCCAGTTGCCACCATGGGGATGGCTCGGGCTACAGGTCCTCCTCCAAATAAGATACAAAACGTATCTTTGAGGCCCACCGTAGGGTGGCCAGGTAAGAAACACAACCGATCTGGAGCGGGAGGGCGTGTGACCTGTCCGGACGCCAAGCGGCAGGTCGCCACCCGACGCCGGGGCAGGCAGCTCGAACAGGCCATCTTTGCCGCCGTCCTGGAGGAGCTGGCCGAGACCGGCTACACCCGGTTGACCATCGAAGGCGTCGCCGCCCGCGCCCGCACCAGCCGCCCGGTCCTGTACCGCCGCTGGCCCAGCCGCGCGGCGCTGGTGCTCGCCGCACTGGTCGGCGGCATGCCCCGCATCGACGACCTGCCCGACACCGGGGAACTGCGCTCCGACGTCATCACCCTGCTGCGGACCGCCGCGTGCAGGTTCGCCGGCATCGACCAGGAGGTCCTCTGCGGTCTCATCGCCGAGACCAGCCGGGATCCCGAGCTCGCCGCCACCGTGCGTTCCACGGTCCTCCACGGCCAGGAGATGATGTCCGTCATTCTGGACCGCGCCGCCACCCGCGGCGAGATCACCAGCCGTCCCGGCCCCAGGGTCGCCACCCTGCCGCCGGTGCTGCTGTGCCACAACCTGCTCCTCTACGGCACCATCGACGAGGGGACGATCGCCGACCTAGTCGACGAGGTCTTCCTACCCCTGGTGCAGGCGTAAACGTGCACGCCCGGTTCGGCCTCGACCGGTCCCTCGGCCAAGTCGACTTCGGCGGCATACCCGCCGGATCGTCGACATTGATGCAGACTTCCTCGTATTCGATCACTCGCACCGCGGTTGACGGCCTGCTGGCCGGCGGAGAGCCGGTCCCAGCGGCCGCGGTAACGCACCCGGACCGGTGTGGGTGCGCTCTGGTAGGCACGAGCCCGCCAATACCACTTCCAGACCCGGATTCGTGCCGCTCAGGCAACTGTCAGACCGGCAGCAGCCACACAAAGAGCACTGTCACTGTAGTACTGATTCAGTTCTCGATCGGAGAGGTTCCGAGAACCTTGTACTCGGTGGGCTGGCCCTTGTCGTCGAGGGTCGTTGACAAC
>NZ_JALKFY010000729.1:0-3865 GCF_023242985.1 Frankia sp. Mgl5
ACCACTACCAGCCCGACCCACACCAAATCAGATCTGACCCGGTCTACCCGTCAAACCGCGAGCGTGCCGGAGCCCTGACTTCATCGATGCACTGGTTGAAGGGAAAGACTCGGGTTGAGTGCCTCACAGGCTAGAATGACCCGCCACGCCGACGGTGTGGATTCGGTCCGTGCCCTCCAGCGAGTGCTCTACCGCTGTGCCAAGTCTGATCCCGACCGTCGTTTCCACGCGCTGTACTGCCATGTCGTCCGCGACGACGTTCTCTGGCGTGCGTGGCACGATGTGCGGTCGAACCGGGGAGCTCCCGGCGTCGATGATATATCGATCGACGACGTGGAACGCCTCGGGGTCGGGGAGTACCTACACGGCATCGCAGCTGACCTCAGGGCTGGCTGCTACCGGCCGGCAGTACTACGCCGAGTCGAGATCCCGAAAAGCGAACCCGGGAAAACTCGGCCGCTGTCGATCCCCACGGTCCGGGACCGCATCGTGATGACTGCAGCGAAACTGGTACTCGAACCAATCTTCGAGGCCCAATTCCTGCCGGTCAGTCATGGGTTCCGGCCAGGCCGTTCTCCGCTCGGTGCCTGTGAGGCTATTCGAGCCGAAGTTTACAGGGGACGGACCTGGGTGTTCGACACCGACGTCGCTGACTGTTTCGGCAGTCTCGACCGTCGCGCGGTCATGAGCCAGGTCGAACGCCGCGTATCGGACCATCAGATCCTACGGCTGATCCGCGCGTGGCTGAAGATCGGAGTTCTCGACGACGGCGTGGTCACCGACCGGTCCACAGGGGTGCCGCAGGGCTCACCGATTTCCCCGCTCCTGGCAAATGCCGCCCTGCATCTGCTCGATGAGCAGTGGACGGCACTCGCCCGGCGGACCGGAATACTTATCCGGTTCGCCGACGACCTCGTGGTGCTGGCGGCGACCGAGAAAGCCGCTCACAACGCCAGCGTGTTCGTGGCGAAGGTCCTGCGCCGGCTCGGGTTAAGCCTACATCGAGCGAAAACCAGGATCGTGAACCTCCGCGCTGGCGCGGGCGGCTTCGATTTCCTCGGATGGCATCACAGGATGGTGTGTTCATGGCGTTGGCACGGCAGGTGGTACTACCATCGCTGGCCGTCCGCCCGCGCTATGCGCGCCATCCGGACCAAGGTCCGGCAGAATACCGGTCCGGACAAGGTGGGTCGGCCGCTGGCAGCCACGGTAGCCGTCCTCAACCCGATATTGCGGGGATGGAACGGATACTTCCGCCACGGGAATTCCTCGCGGCAGCTTGCAGCGGTTGATCGCTACGTCCACATGAGGTTGGCTATTCTGTCCAGCCGGAAACACCAACAGACCGGGCGAGGATGGGGCCGACGCCACGACCCCTCCTGGCTTTCCCGGCTCGGGGTATACCGGCTCAGCGGGACGACTCGACGGGTGACGACGTATGCCTGAACGGTGAACGATGTCGGTGAGCCGTGTGAGGGAGAACCTCATGCACGGATCGACGGGGGGCGGCTGGAAACGGGGCATCGCCATGGCGGGCCGGGATGAGAAACGTGCGGGGAAACCTCACGGACAAAAGTACCGGACCACAGCGCCTACAGCCACAATGCAACCGCGCCAGCCGCCTACCCTACAGACCGATCAGAAATGAAGTTCGCTCTGATCGACGCGGAGAAAACACACCACCCTGTCTCCGTCCTGGCCCGCGTGCTCGGTGTGTCACGCGAGGCCTACTACGCCTGGCGCCGCCGCGGCGGCGTGTCCGCTCGGACTGCCGGCGATCAGACCCTGACCACGAAGATCACCGCTGTGCATGCGGCGTCCCGGGCGACCTACGGCGCCCCACGAGTGCACGCCGACCTGGCCGCCGCCGGCGTCCGGACCAGCCGCAAGCGCGTCGCCCGGCTGATGAGACAGGCTGGCCTGCAAGGGGTCCACCGCCGCCGCAGGATCAGCCTGACCCGCCGGGACCGGGCCGCGCACCTGCCGCCCGACCTGGTCGGGCGGGACTTCACCGCGCCGGCACCGGACCGGGTCTGGACCGCCGACGTCACGTACGTCCCGACCGGGCAGGGCTGGCTGTACCTCGCGGTCGTCCTCGACCTGTACTCCCGCAAGATCGTCGGCTGGTCCATGTCCGACACGCAGAAAACCGCCCTCGTGGCCGACGCTCTCACCATGGCCCTCCAGCACCGACGTCCCGCCCCGGGCGTCATTCATCATTCCGACCAGGGCAGTCAAGGCGGATTCAACCGGTCGTCGCAACGCCTTGATGTGGAGAGGTGTTGTAGTGGGGCGACCGCCGGATTGGACAGAGACGGTGACGGGGCGGGCGGGGATGTGCTCGCCGGGGCGGCCGCCGGTGGGCCGGTGGGCCGGTGGGAGCATCACCAGCGGTTCTGGGTGGCGATCGCTCGTGGCCTGACCAGCGAGGACGCGGGTGTCGAGGCTGGCGTGTCGCCGGTGGTCGGGACCCGGTGGTTCCGGAACTGTGGCGGGATGCCCCCTTCGTACTTCCCCGCGCCTTCGGGTCGCTATCTGTCGTTCGCGGAGCGGGAGGAGATCGCTCTGGGACGCACCCGCGGGGAGGGCGTCCGGACGATCGCGCGGCGCCTGGGCCGGTCGGCGTCGACGGTGTCGCGGGAGCTGCGGCGTAACGCCGGGACCCGTGGCGGGACGCTGGTCTACCGGGCCACGCTCGCGCAGTGGCATCGTGACCGCCGTGCCGCCCGACCCAAGGTGGCCACGCTCGCGGCGAATGACCAGCTCCGCGCCTATGTGCAGGACCGGCTCGCCGCAGCGGTCCGCAGAGGTGACGGCACGCCTGTGCCCGGTCCGTGGACGGCGCCGTTCACCGGCCGAGGCAAGCCCCACCGCCGGGACCGGCGCTGGGCGAGCGCGTGGAGCCCGCAGCAGATCTCCCGCCGGCTGCGGGTCGACTTTCCCGACGACACGACGATGCGGATCTCGCACGAGGCGATCTACCAGTCTCTTTACATCGAGGGCCGGGGTGGGCTGCGCCGAGAGCTGGCCGCGTGTCTGCGTACCGGTCGGGCGCTGCGGGTGCCACGCGCTCGGGCCCGCCGCCGCCGCGACAGCATGGTCACCCCCGAGGTCAGGATCGCCGCCCGCCCCGCCGAAGCCACCGACCGCACTGTCCCAGGGCACTGGGAAGGGGATCTGATCATCGGGTTGCACAGGTCCGCGATCGGCACCCTGGTCGAGCGCACCACCCGGTTCACCCTCCTGCTGCACCTGCCACGCCTGGACGGCTACGGCCGCGGGCCCCGGGTGCACAACGGCCCGGCGTTGGCCGGGCACGGCGCCGAAGCCGTCCGACAGGCGATCACGACGTCGTTCGCCGCGCTACCCGGCCCGCTACGCCGGACCCTGACCTGGGACCGTGGCCGGGAAATGGCCCAGCACACCCGGCTGACCGCAGAGACAGGCATCGCCGTCTTCTTCGCCGACCCGCGCAGCCCCTGGCAGCGCGGCACGAACGAGAACACCAACGGCCTGCTACGCCAGTACTTCCCTAAAGGCACCGACCTGTCCCGCTGGACCCGGCACGACCTCACCGCCATCGCCGTGACCCTCAACAACCGACCCCGCAGCACACTCGACTGGAAAACCCCCACCGAAGCGATGAACGAACAGCTACTCTCACTTCACCAAGCCGGTGTTGCAACGACCAGTTGAATCCGCCGGGAACTCCGGCGGGCGCTGTTGCATCGGCGATGTCCACCTTCGCGTAGCCGCCGATCAGTCATGATCAGAGGATGCGTCGACGCCGTGTCCGTCCACCGGTTCCGACGTCGGAGTTCGCCGGGTTCCGGTTCCCGCCGGAGGTGATCGTGCTGGCAGTGCG
>NZ_JALKFY010000730.1:0-3594 GCF_023242985.1 Frankia sp. Mgl5
GCCATCAACGCCCCCACCTCAATCGGATCCCCCAACGCCGTCCCCGTCCCATGCGCCTCCACCACATCCACATCACCCACCGACAAACCCGACTCCACCAAAGCCCGCCGAATCACCCGCTCCTGCGACGGCCCGTTCGGCGCCGTCAAACCATTCGACGCACCGTCCTGATTCACCGCGGACCCCCGCACCACCGCCAACACCGGATGCCCGTTCCGCCGCGCATCCGACAACCGCTCCACCAGCAGAACCCCCACCCCCTCACCCCACACCGTGCCATCCGCGGAATCCGAAAAAGCCTTGATCCGACCGTCCCGTGCAAGCGCCCGCTGGCGGGAGAACTCCACGAACGAGGCGGGTGTGGCCATCACGGTCACCCCGCCCACCAACGCCATCGAGCACTCACCCGCCCGCAACGCCCGCGCCGCCAGATGCAACGCCACCAACGACGACGAACACGCCGTATCCACCGTGATAGCGGGGCCTTCCAGTCCGAGACTGTAGGCGACCCGACCCGAGGCCACGCTCGTCGCGGCGCCGGTGAGGCGGTATCCCTCCATATTCGCCGCGTCAGTCGCCTGGTGCAGGCGGACGATGTGTTCATGATTGATGACACCGGTGAAGACGCCAATATCCCGGCCACGCAAGGAGGTGGGATCGATCCCGGCCCGTTCCACGACCTCCCAGGAGGTTTCCAGCAGCAGGCGCTGCTGTGGGTCCATCGCCAGCGCCTCCCGCGACGAGATACCGAAGAAGTCCGCGTCGAATCCGGCGACGTCGTCCAGAAACGCGCCCTGACGCACGTAGGTCCGACCGGCCCGGTCGGGGTCCGGGTCGAACAGGGTGTCGACGTCCCAGCCCCGGTCCGTCGGGAAATCGCCGATCACATCGACGCCGTCAACCAGTACCCGCCATAGGTCGTCAGGGCTGCTCACACCGCCCGAGTAACGGCAGCTCATCGCGACGATCGCGATTGATTCGTCGACGGGCACCGGAACGCCGTCCGCCGTGGTCGGGGCAGGTTCCGCCGTTACGGGGTCGCCCACCAGCTCGGTGCGCAGATAGCGGGCCAGCGCCCCGGGATTCGGATAGTCGAACACCACAGTCGGCGGCAGCCGGTGGCCGGTCGCTGCATCGAGTCGGTTGCGCAACTCCACCGAGGTCAGCGAGTCGAACCCGATCTCGCGGAACGCGCGGTCGGGTTCGACTCCGCCGGGGTCAGCCAGGCCCAGTACGGTGGCGGCCTGCTCACGCACCAGGTCCAGCAGAAAACGGTCCCGCTCGCGGCCACCCAGCGCGGCCAGCCGCTCGGCGAACGGAATATCCCCCGCGGCAACCGCGGCAACCGCCCGCCTGGGCCGCCGGACAAGACCGCGCAGCAACGGCAGAGCCGGCATGTCTGCCTCGCGGGAGGCGACAAGGTCCAGAACTGCCGGGACCAACACCGGGTCCGGCGAGCGCAGAGCGACGTCAAAGAGTGCCATGCCCAGTTCGGCAGACAGACCGCTCATGCCGTCCCGCTTGGTGCGGGCGAGCGCCGCCTCGTCAAGGCCTGCGGCCATCCCGGTGCTCTGCGCCCACATGCCCCACGCCAGGGATGTGGCGGGCAGACCCGCCGCACGGCGCTGGCGGGCGAGGCCGTCCAGAAAGCTGTTCGCCGCGGCGTAGTTCGCCTGGCCAGAATTACCGAAAACACCAGCCGCGGACGAGAACAGCACGAACGCGGCCAGGTCGAGATCCCGGGTGAGCTCATGCAGTACCAGCGCTGCATCGACCTTGGAACGGAAGACAGTGTCCAGGCGCTCGGGCGTGAGAGCGGTGACAACGCCGTCATCAAGCACGCCTGCGGTGTGGACGACGGCGGTCAGCGGATGATCATCGGGGATGTCGGCCAGGATCCGCGTGACGGCCGCACGATCAGCCATGTCACACCTGGCTACGGTCACCGTCGCACCCGCCTCGACCAGCTCGGCCACCAGCTCCGCCGCGCCCGGCGCGGCCTCGCCGCGCCGACTGGTCAACACCAGGTGCCGCACGCCGTGCGCGGTCACCAGGTGCCGCGCGACCAGGGAGCCGAGGGAGCCCGTGCCGCTGACGAGCACGGTGCCCGCGGGGGCAAGCTGACGCGGCATGCTGAGCACGACCTTGCCGACATGGCGTGCGTGGCTGACGTGGCGCAGCGCGTCCGCCGCGCGGCGGACGTCCCATCCGTGCACCGGCAGCGGGCCGAGGGTCCCGTCCTCGAAGAGGACCAGGAGCTCTGCGAACATCCGCGCGATGCCGTCCGGGCCGGCCTCTGCCAGGTCAAATGCCTGGTAGGTGACGCCGTTATGGCGCATCGCCACTTCGTCGGCGTCCCGGATGTCGGTCTTGCCCATCTCGATGAAGCGGCCTCCGCGGGGCAGGAGGCGCAGGGAGGCGTCCACGAACTCGCCGGCAAGCGCGTCGAGAACCACGTCGACGCCGCGGCCTCCGGTCGCCGCGAGGACATCGTGCTCGAACTGGACGGTCCGCGAGTTCGCGAGATGGGCGTCGTCAAAACCCTCGGCCCGCAGGACCTCCCACTTGCCTGGACTCGCGGTGGCGAACACCTCTGCGCCCAGGTGCCGCGCGATGCGGGTCGCGGCCATCCCCACGCCGCCGGCGGCGGCATGCACGAGAACCGACTGGCCAGGTGTCACACCACCCAGTTCATGCAACGCATAGTAGGCAGTCAAATACACAATGGGTGTGGCTGCGGCCGACTCGTACGACCATCCCGCCGGTATGCGTGCCAGCAACCGGCGATCGGTAACCGCGCTGGGTCCGAATGCCTGGGGAAGCAGGCCCATAACCGCGTCACCCGGGATGAGGTCGTCGACGTCCGGGGCCACCTCCAACACCACGCCGGCGCCTTCGCCACCGAACGACGCCTCACCGGGATACATGTCGAGCGCGATGAGCACATCACGGAAGTTCACGCCCGCCGCCCTGACGGCGACCCTGACCTCTCCCGGGCCGAGGGCCCGGGGCTCGACCGGCACGACCACGAGGTTGTCCAGCGTGCCGCGCGGGCTGACCTCGAGATACCAGTTCGGCGACTCGGCGGGCACCATCAGGCCCGGGTCGGTCACCCGCGCCAGCCGGGGGACGGTGATCTCCCCGGCTCGGACCCTGACCTGGGGTTCCCCAAGAGAGAGCAGAGCCGACGGCACAGCAGGCGCCGCCGCATCCAGATCGACGAGGACGATGCGGTCGGGGAACTCCGCCTGCGCCGAGCGCACCAGGCCCCAGACCGCGCTGGCCGCGGGATCGTCGAGGCCATCACGGGTGACCACGACCAGCCGGGTCCCGCTGGCCGCCTCCTCCCGCGCCCACGACTGGATCTCGGCCAGCACCCGGCTGGTGAGCACACGAACATCGCCCCCGCTCCGCAGGTCCACCAGACGTGCATCGGGGAGCGCCGGGAGGGAGATCAGGTCAGACACCCTCGCGGAGGGCACGGCCGGGACGGGAGGCTCTGCTGCCGGGAGCGGTATCCAGGCCAGGTGGAAGAGTGCGTCGTGGGTGGGGTGGGGTGGGGTGGCGGGTCGGGTGGTGAGGGAGTGGATGGAC
>NZ_JALKFY010000731.1:0-3546 GCF_023242985.1 Frankia sp. Mgl5
CGTGCTGGCGCTCCAGTGTGGCGTTGTCCGGACGGACGCCGAACAGCTCCAGCAGCCGCCACGCACTGTCCGCGGTGTTGAGGTCGGCAACCTTCTCGCCCTCGATCCGCATGAACTCCCAGCGGCGATGCCCCGGCCCGGCCGATACCTCGGTGCGGGGCCGGGCCGGATCGCAGATCTGAAGATTGTTGGGATAGTAGTCCTGGGGCTGGTGCGGGATGACGTCACAGATCAGCCAGTCGTGAGAGAATCCAAAATCCTTGATCGACGCTCCTATCGCCTGGCGGACGAAACTTTTGGCGCCGTCGCAACCGATGACCCAACGCGCCGGGATAACGACCTGTCCACCAGATTTATCCCGGACGGTAACCTCGACACCGTCACCTCGCTCGACCGCGGCAACAGCCTCGTTGCCACGGTGCACCACCAGGTTTTCCAGGGCGGCACCCTGGGCCGTCAGGGCAGCCTCCAACGACGGCTGGTGCATCGAAATCGACTCCGGCCACCCGCACAATCCGCGCTCGGCGACGTTGACGTGCAGTAACGTCTGGTCCTCCGCGTTGCGCCACGTGTACTCACCGGACGGTTCCCCGATCCGGTTTAGGGCGGCGCCGATACCCGCCGCGGCGAGTATCCGGGCACCTTCGCTGTCGAAGGCGACCGCACGCGGCATCGGAAAGGCGTCGAGCCAGCGTTCCACCACCGCCACCTGCCAGCCCCGCCGAGCCAGCAGCAGTGACATCACCTGTCCGACAGGGCCGTAGCCGACGATGAGGGCGTCCACCCGCTCGGCCATCAGGCCTCACCCCGCAGGACCATGTCAACTACTTTGCGGTACTGCTCCGGTTTGGCGAGAATCCGGATCTCCTCTCGCCCGTCCTCGATCCGGAGGTAGCGCCGGCCGATCAGGACCCACTGCCCGTTGTCGAAGGCTCGGCTGTGCAGACGGGTGTCGAGTAATGACAGTTCCAGCGGAAAATCCGCCAGCCGGTCCACCACATCGCCCCAGTCGGACAGCTTCCGGTACTCCAGTCGGAAGCGGTACATGGGGCCCCACTCCGCACCACGCGCCCGCCGCTGCAACACGTGGTAGCCATCTGCCTCGACGAACCGGTACTCCACCCCGTGAAGGGTCTGGATCTCCTCTGAACCAGCCCCCGGGAATCGCAGCGGTTCCAGGTAGGACGGCCCGGCGAGACCGACGTCGACAAGCCAGATCTCGCCGTCCACGTGCACGGCGTTGAAGATGTGTTCGAGGTCGGGGCCGAATCCACCGTTTACCTGTATGACACCGGCGGACAGAATGTGAGTGTCGTAGCCGAGTTCCTGGAGAAGTTTCCGCATCAATCCGTTCAGTTCGTAGCACACGCCACCGCGTCCACCGACGACGATCGCACCGAAAACTGCGTCGACATCGATGTCGACATCGCCCAGCACTTCCAGCCCACGCTTGGCATCCGCGTTCAGCGAGTTATCGAAGGGGATTGCCACAAGATGCCGCTTCTGCAGTTCCCGCAACAGCCGCACCGTCGGCTCCAGCGACCCATTGTAACCAAGTTTTGACAGATAGGAACTAACGTCGAACATAGATGTACCCCGCCGTTCCGCTCGTTGCGTGGCCCGCCAACGGCAGCCCGCTCACCGTGGCCGGATTTTCGTGATCCATTCGGCACGATCGTTACATCGCGCCAGCTCCCGTGATTACCGCTTCCGTACCCGATGGCCTCCGGAACGCGTACTCGCGACGTGCCAGGAGTCAGGACTACGCCAGCAACAATTCACGCAGGAGGTCCGAGACGTATTCCGGGGTCGGGTAGTCAAAAAGCAGCATCGGAGTGAGTTCGACGCCGGTCAGCTCGACCAGCCGGTTGCGCAGCTCGACCGCGCTCAACGAATTGAATCCGATCTCCAGAAATGGGCTCTCCGCGTCGAGGTCCACCTCGATCGCCTGGTTACGCATGGCGGTGGTCGCCTCGGCCAGCACCAGGTCGATCAGCAGCGCGCGCTGGTCGTCCGGCGACAGGCCCGCCAGCTGTTTCTGCATGCCGGTCCGCGCCGCGGCAACGGTGTCTTCCTCGTACTCTGTCGAATCGTCCATCGTCGTCGCGGCCTCCAGCCAGTAGTGTTTGTGTTGAAAGGAATAGGTCGGCAGGTCGACACGGCGACCAACGGGGACGACCGCGCCGAGATCGGCATGCGCGCCGCGGGTGAAAAGCCGCGCGAGAGCCGTCACCAACGCCGTCGTCTCCGGCGTCCCCGGCTTTGAGGCCGAGACGAAGGCGATGTCCGCGGAACTGTCGGCGATACACTCCTGGCCCATGGCGCTGAGCGCCCCGCCCGGTCCGGCCTCCAGAAAGGTCGTCACCCCGTGCTCGTGCACGGAGCGGATGCCCGCCATGAAGCACACCGGCTCACGGACGTGCCGGACCCAGTACTCCGGTGACGTCAGCAGGCCCGGTTCCGCGATCCGGCCGGTGATGTTCGACACGACCGGGATGGACGGGTCGTGGTAGGTGACGGAGGCGGCGACCCGCCGGAACTCCTCGAGCATGGGTTCCATCCGATGCGAGTGAAATGCGTGGGACACCCGCAGTGGAGTGATCCGGCGGCCGCGTGCCGCCAGCTCGGCGGTGACCGCCTCGACCGCGTCAACGTCGCCGGACAGCACCACCGCTGACGGCCCGTTCACCGCGGCGATGCTCACTCTGTCGGTCAGCAGCGGTTCGACCTCGTCGACCGAGGCCCGCACCGCGGTCATCACGCCGCCCGGCGACAAGGCACCCATCAACCGACCGCGGGCGGCAACCATTCGCGCCGCGTCGTCGAGTGACCAGACGTGGGCCACATGGGCAGCGGCCAGTTCGCCGATCGAGTGGCCCAGCAAAACATTCGGCCGCACACCCGACAGTGCCAGCAGCCGGTACAGCGCGACTTCGAAGGCGAACAGCGCCGGCTGGGTGAACTCGGTACGACGCAGCAGGTCCACATCGTCCAGCGCGTCGCTCAGCGGCCGCTCGAGATGGCGGTCGAGGGCCGCGCTGACCGTCTCGAAGGCTTCGGCGAACGCCGGGACGGCAGCGCGCAGCGATCGGCCCATCCCTGCCCGCTGACTGCCCTGCCCGGCGAACAGCACCGCCAGCCGGCCGCGGACGCGGCGGCCGCTGATCACGTCTGGGCCGGCCGTGCCCGCGGCGAGCCGCTCAAGTCCGTTACGCAGCCCAGCCCGGTCCCCGGCCAGGACGACGGCCCGGCGGTCGAAGACCGTCCGGCTCGTCAGCAGCGAATAGGCCACATCCTCGGGCCGCAGCTCCGGTTGGGCGTCGACCGCCGCCAGCAGCCTGGTGGCCTGAGCACGGACAGCGGCGGCGCTTCGACCCGACAGCGCCCAGATCAGGAGACCGCCGGAAGCGCCGGCAACTGTCGCGCCGGTCGGCTGGGAAGGCTCGACCAGTCCGGGCGGGGCAGGCGCCTCCTCGAGGATGACGTGGGCGTTCGTACCACTCACCCCGAACGACGACACCCCCACCCGACGCGGCCGCCCCACCT